>NZ_JBAPXX010000028.1:0-25001 GCF_049284435.1 Acinetobacter sp.
ATATTCATCAGGGAATCAGTAAAGCTGAATTTGCCAAGATGCGAAACCAGCGAGATTCAGGACTCAATATGCCTAAGCTGATTCTACCGGCGATTCAGATCAATATGAAAGCAGGGCAGTTTCCTGAACCTGAAGCCAATGGGATGTCTTATTTGAAATTGCCATTGAATTATTTTAAGTCTTAAAAAATTTCCTTATAAGCATGGGTTGTCTTTGAGAGAGCACATGCTTTTTTTTGCCTGAATCAGACTGGAGTTAATTTCATGTAGGTATAGGGAATTGCATTACTAAATATTAAATGAAGACTCGTCTTGTATTCAGATCTACATAAATTTAAAGCATACTCATAGGGATATATTCTGTTTTAGACTTAATTCAGGATGCATAAATGAAGTACTCATTTATACAGCAGGCTTTCACTGGCCCCGTGGATATCGTAGGGGATATTCATGGTGAGATTGCCGCGCTGGAACAACTGATTCATGTATTAGGCTATGATCGTTACGGCCGCCATCCTGAACAGCGTAAACTGATTTTTGTCGGTGATCTGTGTGACCGGGGGCAAGACAGTGTTGCGGTGCTTCAACGGGTCAAGCAGCTGGTAGATCAAGGCTATGCACAATGTGTGATGGGTAATCATGAACTGAACTTGTTGACCGATACTTTGCGGGAAGGCAATGGCTGGTTTTTTGGTTCACCGCATCAGGATGATCTGAAACCTTTTGATTCGATCCAAGCCTCAATCAAAGATCGACAATGGATTCTGGATTTTTTAAATAGCTTACCGTTGGCCTTGGAGTCGGAGCGGCTGCGTGTTGTGCATGCCTGTTGGCATCAAGGATCAATTGATCAATTACGCAATTCTGGTTTTACTTCGCTTGGTGAAGCCTATGCTGATTTCGTTCAACATACAGCGCTAGACCTGCAAGCCTTAGATATCAATGAATCAATTCAGATGGAGCAGCAACGCTACCAGCATCAATTCAAAGATCCAGGTGCAACTTTACCTTTATTGCAAAGTCTCGCAGAAAAAGAGCTACGTGAGCAAATGCACAATCCGATTCGGGTCATTACTTCTGGTGCGGAAAAAATCGCCTTAGAACCGATCTATGCCGGTGGAAGGTGGCGGATGATCGACCGCGTGCCATGGTGGGACAGCTATACAGACCAAATTCCAGTCATTACTGGACATTATTGGCGGAATTTTAAACCAACTGAAGAAAAAACCGGCTTACTCAAATCGATCGATGCACTGCAATGGTATGGACAGCAACAAAACGTATTTTGTGTAGACTATTCGGTGGGTAAACGTTATCTCGATCGTCAACAGGGCATCGCGTTCAGACATCGACTCGGCGCTTTAAGATTTCCAGAAAATATCCTGAGCTTTGAAGACGGAACTCAATATTCAGTTCAACGGTTCTGATGAAAGGCAATGGGTGAAACTGTTGATAGGCAATTTTCTGATACAAAAAAAGCAGCTTTTCCAGCCGCTTTTTTTACAAAATCTAGGTTTTATTCTGCTTCGATAATTTCATAATCATGGGTGATTTCAACACCGCCATCAGACAGCATTTTGCTGGCAGAGCAATATTTTTCAGCAGAAAGTTCTACAGCTTTTGCGACCTGTTTGTCTTTAATCGCTTTGCCAGTCACTACAAAATGCAAGTGAATTTTTGTGAATACTGCGGGAATTGTATCTGCACGTTCAGCCTTTAATTCGCAGCGTACATCGGTGATATCCTGACGGGCTTTCTTTAAAATGGTGACAATATCGAAAGAAGCACAGCCGCCCAGACCAGTTAAAAGTAGCTCCATTGGACGAGGACCACGGTTTTCACCACCGTATTCAGCTGAACCATCCATGATAATAGTATGACCACTTTGAGTTTTTGCTTTAAAAGCAACATTCTCTAACCAATGAACGCTTGTTTGCATTGCAACTACCTAAAAAAAGCTATAAATTTGTCAAGTAACTGTACACTAACATAAATTGGGTTGATACGGAATTTCAATCCCACTGTGTGACAAGTTCACATTAGGTCTTGTGCGATCTATAAATTATCCATAATCGGAACTGTTAGCATGACTTCAAACTTTTCACAATTAAGCACTGATGCGCTTTCTCCGGGGCAATTACCAGAATCCGTGAAAGCACTTTTAAAACGTGCATATATTAATCGTTATCCAAAACGTACCACGATCATTGATGCAGGATCAGAATCTAACTCTTTGTATTTAATTCTGAAGGGGTCTGTATCTATCATTCTTCGTGAAGATGATGATCGTGAAATTGTCGTTGCATATTTAAATGCGGGTGACTTCTTTGGGGAAATGGGTTTATTCGAGGTTAATCCACAACGTACTGCGGAAGTTCGTACCCGTGATGTGTGTGAAATTGCCGAAATTACCTATGAAAACTTTCACGAAATCAGCAAGCAATATCCTGATCTGAGCTATGCGGTATTTGCTCAATTAGTACGCCGCTTGAAAAATACCACACGTAAAGTCACTGATCTGGCATTTATTGATGTTTCAGGCCGTATTGCACGTTGTCTGATCGACCTGTCTTCACAGCCAGAAGCGATGATTTTGCCGAATGGCCGTCAGATTCGTATTACCCGTCAGGAAATTGGCCGTATTGTTGGCTGTTCCCGCGAAATGGTCGGACGTGTACTGAAAACCCTGGAAGAGCAGGGCATGATCGAAACCGATGGTAAAGCCATCCTGATCTTTGATGCTTCACTAGAAGAAGTGTCTGAAGCAGTGGCAGATGGTGCCATAGACGAATAATCCAGATATTAAAAAGCAAATCTTCGGATTTGCTTTTTTTATGCATCATTACTTAATACATAAAAATTTAGAACAAGCTTCTCAGAAAAGATGATTTAAGTCACCATTATAATTCCGATAGGCTATAGCCCACTTAATCTCAATTCACTGAATAAAATTCACAGGATGTTTTTATGCAATTCAGACCATTGGCGGATACCGGCATTCTTTTGCCAGAAATTTGTTTGGGCACCATGACCTTTGGTGAGCAGAACACGCAAGAACAGGCTTTTCAGCAATTGGATTATGCTTTAGATCAGGGACTGTATTTCTGGGATACTGCGGAAATGTATCCGGTGCCTCCAAAACCTGAAACGCAGGGCGCAACCGAGCGTATTATTGGTCACTGGATCGCTGCCCGTGGTGGCCGTGACAAACTTTTTTTAGCCTCAAAAATTGCGGGACCATCGCAAGGCGGTAGTCATATCCGGGATGGTCAAACCCGTTTTGTTGCCGATGAAATTTCTGCTGCGATTGATAACTCGCTTGCACGTTTGCAAACCGATTATATCGACCTGTATCAGCTGCACTGGCCGCAACGCCCAACCAATTTCTTTGGCAAGCTGGGTTATGACAATGCTGAAGCGGCAGAAGACCGTGCCGTGACAGATCTCGAAGAAACTCTGACTGCCTTACAGGATGAAATTAAAAAAGGGCGTATCCGTTATATTGGTCTTTCCAATGAAACCCCGTGGGGCACGATGAAGTTCCTACACCTCGCAGAGAAGTTAGGTTTGTCGAAATTCGTCAGTGTACAAAATCCTTATAACCTGCTGAACCGCATTTATGAAATCGGCATGTCAGAAATTGCCCAATATGAAGGTGTGGGTTTATTGGCGTATTCACCTTTGGCATTTGGTTATCTGACCGGTAAATTCCGTCATGGCGCACGTCCTGCCAATGCCCGTGTAACATTGTTCTCCCGTTTTAGCCGCTATAGCAATCCGGAAAGTGAATGGGCAACCGAGCAATATGCCCAGCTGGCAGAACAGCATGGTTTGACCTTAACCCAATTAGCTTTGGCCTTTATCAAGCAGCAGTTCTTTGTGACCAGTACCATTATTGGTGCCACCAATCTGGATCAGCTGAAAGAAAACATTCAGGCATTTGAAATCGATCTATCGGAAGAAATTCTTAAAGGTATTGAAGATATTCACCGTCAGCAGCCGAACCCTGCACCTTAACTTTATGCTGATTGAAACACACCCTCATATGAGGGTGTTTTTATTTTTATAAATTAACAAAGTTGAGTCCACACAACCTAGATGTCAGAAATTAAAAACGGCATAATCAAATGAACATAAGAAGATGGGCCTTAAAAAATGAATCCAGAAGCCACGACATTACCAACTACAGTATTAGTGAAAGCCACGAGTCGAATAGCCGAGCAATTACAGCTTACGGAATTGGAACTTGCTGCCATTCTCGGCGTCTCGGAGAAAGATGTATTATCGCTTGTGCAAATAGATGATTTAGCTCCGCATACGAGTGAAGGAAAACAGGCACTCGCTTTAATGCAGCTTTATCAGCAATTGTTTAAGCTTGCTGGTGGCGATTTTGAAATAATGCGCCTTTTTATCAATTCACCAAATCGTTATCTAGATGATCAGTTACCACGTAGGCTGATCCAAACGCCGCAAGGATTCAGCAAAGTAATCGATCTTCTGGAACGGATGCGACACATTTAAGCCGTCTTCTATAAATTTCCCGAAAAAACCATCAATATCGATCAGAAAGGAAATTCAATACAGGTCATCTGAACAAGCAAATAAAAATTCTATTTGGCGCTCTTGAAATCTGCTTTATATATACCAATATTATTACTGATATCTGTCTTCTAATATAAATTAAGTTTTTGAAAAATATATAAAAATGATTTGAAATTTCATCAGCCGTACCCATATATCCATCAAGTAGAAAATTTGTTGTGAGGAATAACAAGAATGCGTTTTGAAAAATTTACCAATCGCCTGCAGCAAACCCTTTCCGATGCGCAATCACTTGCCATGAGTAAGGATCATACTTCGATTGATGGAATCCATATCTTAGCTACCTTGATGGATGAAGCATCCAATGTCAGTCTGCTGCAACAAGCCGGCGCTAATCTGCGTGAGCTACAAACCAAGTTACAAACAGCATTGAGCAATGCGGCAACCCTGACTAATCCATCAGCAGATATCAACCTTAGTCCTGAAGCAGCAAAAGTATTGCATCTGGCAGACAGCTTTGCGCAAAAAGCCGGAGATGAGTTTTTATCTACGGATTGGGTGCTGTTGGCACTGGCAGAAACCGGAAATACCAAAACCTTATTAAATAGTGTTGGCGTAAAGGCAGAGACTTTAGGCCAAGTGATTAATCAATTTCGAGGCGATGAAAAAGTCATGAGCAACAATCATGAAGATCAGCGTGATTCACTGAATAAATACACCATTGATTTAACTGAACGTGCGTTGGCAGGCAAGCTTGATCCTGTGATTGGCCGTGATGATGAAATCCGCCGTACTATTCAGGTCTTGTCACGTCGTACCAAAAACAACCCGGTACTCATCGGTGAGCCGGGGGTAGGTAAAACTGCGATTGTCGAAGGTCTGGCGCAACGGATTATCAATGGTGAAGTGCCTGAAGGAATCAAAGGTAAACGTGTTTTATCTCTAGATCTAGGTTCTTTGCTGGCCGGTGCCAAATACCGTGGTGAGTTTGAAGAGCGCTTAAAAGCCGTTCTGAAAGATATTGCCAAACACGAAGGCGAAATCATCCTGTTTATCGACGAGTTGCATACGCTGGTGGGTGCTGGTAAAGGTGATGGCGCGATGGATGCCGGCAACATGCTGAAACCTGCGCTGGCACGTGGCGAGCTGCGCTGCGTCGGTGCGACCACACTGGATGAATATCGTCAGTATATTGAAAAAGATGCAGCGCTGGAACGTCGTTTCCAGAAAGTGCTGGTCGATGAGCCAAGCGTGGAAGATACCATTGCGATTCTGCGTGGTCTGAAAGATCGCTATGCCACCCATCACGGGGTACAGATTCTGGATTCCGCGATTATTGCGGCGGCGAAAATGTCACATCGCTATATCACCGACCGTCAGTTGCCGGATAAAGCCATTGACCTGATTGATGAAGCAGCATCGCGCATCAAAATGGAACTCGATTCTAAGCCAGAAGCTCTGGATAAACTGGAACGTCGTCTGATTCAGTTAAAAATGCAGCTGGAAGCGGTGAAAAAAGATGAAGACTCAGGGGCCAAAGCTGAGATTCAATACTTGTCTGATCAGATCGCCACAGTTGAAAAAGAGTATCATGATCTGGAAGAAGTTTGGCGTGCAGATAAAGCACTGGTCGAAGGCAATAAAGATGTACAGATCAAACTGGATCAGGCGCGTACAGCACTTGAAAAAGCTCAACGTGAAGGTGATCTGGGCGAGGCAGCACGTTTGCAATATGGCGTGATTCCAGAACTGCAAAAGCAGCTTGAACTGGCTGAAAAAGCGGATGAAAGTGCAACGCCAAAATTACTGCGTAACAAAGTCACCGACAATGAAATTGCTGAAGTGGTCAGTGCCGCCACCGGCATTCCAGTTGCGAAAATGCTGCAAGGTGAGCGTGACAAACTTCTACATATGGAAGAATTTCTGCATAACCGTGTGGTAGGCCAAGATGAAGCAGTGGTGGCAGTATCCAATGCAGTGCGTCGTTCACGTGCCGGTTTGTCAGATCCGAACCGTCCAAGTGGATCATTCCTGTTCCTGGGGCCAACGGGTGTCGGTAAAACAGAATTGACCAAAGCTCTGGCAAATTTCCTGTTTGATAGCGACGATGCCATGGTGCGTATCGATATGTCAGAATTTATGGAAAAACATTCGGTGAGCCGTTTGGTTGGTGCGCCTCCGGGCTATGTCGGTTATGAAGAAGGTGGGGTGCTGACTGAAGCCGTGCGTCGTAAACCGTATAGTGTGATCTTGTTTGATGAAGTCGAAAAAGCGCATCCGGACGTATTTAATATCTTGCTACAGGTACTGGATGATGGCCGTTTAACTGACTCGCAAGGCCGGGTAGTGGACTTTAAAAACTCTGTGATCGTCATGACTTCGAACTTGGGTTCGCAGGATGTACGTGAACTGGGGGGTAATGCCACTAAAGAAGAAGTCCGTACGGTGGTGATGAATGCGGTATCGGAACATTTTCGTCCGGAATTTATTAACCGTATTGATGAACTGGTGGTCTTCCATACACTGGAAAAAGACCAGATTCGCGGTATTGCCGATATCCAGTTGAACCGTTTACGTCAACGTCTGGCAGAACGCGATATGCGCTTATCGGTAGATGACACTGCTTTCGATCAGCTGATTGAGGCCGGTTTTGATCCACTTTATGGTGCGCGTCCACTGAAACGTGCAATCCAGCAGCGTATTGAAAATGGTCTGGCGCAGAAAATCCTGGGCGCAGAATTCCAGCCGGGCGATAACATTCTAGTGAAAGCTGAAGCGGGTGAGTTAATCTTCGAAAAAATGAAACTTAACTAAACCGGTTCTCCTTGCAACAAAAAACCCAGCCTAGGCTGGGTTTTTTTTAATCTTATTTTTAACTTTCTTCATCACAACACTTTTGTATTCTTGTTGCGGCGAGCTTTAAAACATTGCTTAAAACTCACCTCAGAAAAAACAAAGAAGATATCAATCGTGATGAAATTAGTTAGTCCATCATTAAATTACACTTGCGGATGACGGATTTTCCAGGCACGGTGAATCTTTTGATTACGCTTGAAGTCAGGCCCAATGGTCTCTTGAGTGATTTCTTCAACATCAAAGAACGCCAGAATTTCTTCATCCATCTCAAAACCGCGATAGTTATTTGAGAAATACAAGGTACCATCAGTCGTTAAGCGATTCATGGCACGTTTTAACAGGGACAAATGGTCACGCTGTACGTCAAAAGTCCCGTAGAATTTCTTCGAGTTGGAGAAGGTTGGTGGATCGATGAAGATCAGCTCATATTGCTCATGACCTTCTTTCAGCCATTCGAAACAGTCAGAGGCAAAGAACTGGTGTTGTTCATCAGCATGATCTACAGTTAAACCGTTCAGAACAAAGTTTTCTTTCGACCAGTTCAAATAAGTATTCGACAGATCGACACTGGTTGTGCTTGCAGCACCACCCAAAGCAGCGTGTAAACTTGCCGTTGAGGTATAGCTGTACAGGTTCAGGAAGTGTTTGCCTTTCGCTTCACGTGCAATACGTAAACGCATTTGACGGTGATCCAGGAACAGACCGGTATCCAGGTAATCGGTCAGGTTGACCAGAATCTTGGCCTTGCCTTCCTGCACGATAAAACGCTTGGATGCTGTACTTTGTTTGGTGTACTGGTTTTTACCTTCCTGACGCGCACGCGTTTTGATAAAGATCGCATCACGGCCCAAACCGGTCACTGCACGAATTGCCTGTAGGGCCAAGTTAAAACGTTTCTTGGCTTTTTCAGGATCAATGGTTTTAGGCGGTGCATATTCTTGTACATGTAAACGTTCGCCATACAAATCTACTGCGACATTAAAATCAGGTAAATCTGCATCATACAGACGTAAACAATGGATCTGTTCCTTGACTGCCCATTTTTTTAGAGTTTGCATGTTTTTGGTCAGGCGGTTGGCAAACTCCATCGCACCTTCAATCGGCTCAAACTGCTGAGGCTGCCAGCTTTCTAGGAATGGACGTACCACCGCAGCCGGTTTAACCGTACCGAAGCGGATATAAATCGGCAATTTACCATTCATCAAACGCAGGATTTGCGGATCATTGAACGCAAGCACGTCGGCCTGTTCCACTTGTGAGGCAATCACAGCCGCTTTTTGATTCGGGAAATTCTTTTGCAGTAAAGCTGATAAACCGAGATATAAAGAACGGTTTTGGGCTTTATCACCGAGACGTTCACCATAAGGCGGGTTGGTCACGAAGAATACTTTTTTGCCTTCTGCATGAAAATCAGGCCAGTCATTTAAAGTCCGTTCTTCAATCATGATATTGTCGAGAGCAGATTCAAAACCCGCCGCGATAATATTTTGTCTGGTGGCTTTAACGGCTTCCCAGTCCGCATCGAAGGCATAGAATTGTGGTAATGGATTTTCCATTGCCGCTTGATGGCGCTCAGCTGCTTCTGCCTTGATGCTCATCCACAGTTCATGGTCATGACCATTCCAGCCATTAAAACCGAAACGACGGACCAGACCAGGTGCACGGTCAGTCAAAATCATTAATGATTCAATGATAAATGTACCTGACCCACACATTGGATCGACAATGATGTCCGGATTAATCTGTTTAAGCTCGCCTTTTTGCAGAATTGCAGCAGCCAGGTTTTCCTTGATCGGGGCGTCAGTCATAAAGCGACGATAACCGCGTTTATGCAAAGAGTCGCCAGACAAGTCCAGGCAGTAAGTATGTTCTTTCTTGCCTGCCAGAATATACATGGTAATTTCTGGCTGTTTGGTGTCAATGCTTGGACGTTTGCCCACCGCTTCCATAAAGGAATCCACCACACCATCTTTGGCACGTAAAGTCGCAAACTGGGTGTTGACCTTGATATCACGTTCGACATGCAAACGAATCGCAAAGGTACTTTGTGGGGCAAAAATCAGCGACCAGTCAAAACTGATTGCACCTTCATATAGCTCTTCTGCTACATCACGGGTATCGTGAGAAAATTCAATTTCATGCGTATGGATCGGCATCAAGACACGTGAAGCGAGACGTGACCACATGCAAATGCGGTAGGCATTTTCCAGGGTGCCTTTAAACGTTAAACGGCCTGGAAAACGCTCAATATTCTGAACACCTAAGCCTTGTATTTCTTCTTCTAATAAGGTTTCCAGACCATCGGCACAGGTGACCCAATAATTGCTTAAACGTGGAGAGGTATTCATATAATAGAGAGACCAAAAAAGATAAATAAAAAACTGCGCCAAGTTTACCGTATTTTTATATTGAAAGCTTTTTAAATTCTCTGAAAGGCCGCGGCTTGTAATAGAGAAAAATAGTATTCACGTTATAAATCGATGAACTGGTACGCATTTTGCTCTAGTTAATCCCAACAAAGCTGTTACTCGATGGGGAGCGATGACAGCCTTGTAGCTAATTTTATGATAGGGGAAATCAAATGCTAGACAATCAGTTGCGCAACCATGACGCTTTTTCAGTGGCCACTTTAATTTATGCGCGTTTACGGCGGGTTTCGGGTCGGGTGATTGATGCGCTTTATCTGGCAGAGAACCTGGACTATGCCTCGCATGTGATTCAACTGGCAGAGCAAACCCAGGATCCAGATTTGAATCATCTGATCCAGCGCCTGAAAATGGTACTGGAGATTTCGGAAACAGCACCAGGCTCACAAACAGAATCTGCACAGCCGATCCTGCAGGAAGGGCTGATCTCGGTCGAACCGGATGAAGACGATATCTATCGTGCACAGGTGTCACATCGTTATATTGGTGCACTGCGTTAAACCTGAGATGGGTGTGAATGCTCCAGACTGAAGCGCCCGTTGGTTTTGTACTTAAAATCAGCAAGATGCAAATCGGGTTAAATTATCTTATTGAAAAAATACAAAGGAATCTGATTTTCTGTTTTTATTGTTCAGATGCTTTTTGTACAAGTAGCAGTGTGGCCAACTATAAAAATTCGCCAATCTCTGTATAATATGTTGACTTAACGCATAAGGAATCTCTCATGCACTTGGCGGCATTGCATACACCGAGCCAGATTCAACTCAATAAAGAAGGTAATCTAAAACACTTCTTGACCATCGAAGGTCTTTCTAAAGAAACCCTGACAAAAATATTGGACACTGCGCAGTCCTTTTTTAATGACCAAAATCAGCTGATCACCAATAATTTGCTCGAAGGCAAAACGGTGATGAACCTGTTCTTCGAAAATTCTACCCGTACCCGCACCACCTTTGAAGCCGCTGCCAAGCGCCTTTCTGCCAACGTTCTCAATATCGATATTGCCCGTTCGAGTACTTCCAAAGGTGAAACCCTGCGTGACACGTTATGGAATCTGGAAGCCATGGCGGCCGATATTTTCGTGGTACGTCATTCATCTTCAGGGGCAGCGCATTTTATTGCCAAAGATGTCTGTCCAACGGTGGCAATTATTAATGCCGGTGATGGCCGTCATGCGCATCCGACTCAAGCGATGCTGGACATGCTGACCATTCGCCGGGAAACCAAGAAAAAATTCGAAGAAATGTCGATTTCCATTATTGGCGATATCAAGCATTCACGTGTCGCGCGTTCAGATGTAGCCGCCTTGCAAACTTTAGGCTGCCAGGATATCCGGGTGATTGCACCGAATACCTTGCTGCCATTGGGCTTTGAAGAATATGGCGAGGGTGTTCGTCTATTTAATAATATGGAAGACGGCATCAAAGACTGCGACGTGATTATTACGCTTCGTATTCAAAACGAGCGTATTGATTCTCCAGCACTGGCCTCGCAAGCTGAGTTCTACAAAATGTATGGCTTGAATAAAGAACGTCTTGCCATGGCCAAACCGGATTGTATCGTGATGCATCCAGGACCAATGAACCGCGGCGTTGAAATCGACTCAAGTATTGCGGACGGTCCGCAGTCTGTGATTTTGAAGCAGGTAACCAATGGCATTGCAGTGCGTATGGCGGTGTTGGCTTTATCGATGCAAGGCCAGTTGCAAGAACAAGGTTTGATTGAAGCGATTGCGGGTTAAGGAATAAGTCATGACTATTGTAAAAATTGAAAATGTCCGTGTTCTTGATCCGATCCAAAACACTAATTCTATCCAGACCGTGTATCTGGGAAATGGAAAATTCGTTGCAGAAACAATAGATGTCTCTGAAACGATTGATGGTCAAGGTAAATGGTTAATGCCAACCATGGTCGATTTGTGTGCGCGTTTACGTGAACCGGGTCAACAGCAACACGGTACGCTTAAATCTGAAGGAAAAGCTGCGCGTGAAAATGGCATTTTGCACGTATTTACGCCACCCGATTCAAAGCCAATCGTACAAGATAATGGCGCGCTGATTCACGGCCTGGTTGAAAAAGCCATGCTGGATGGTGGTATCTATCTTCAAGTGATTGGTGCGCAAACCCAAGGCTTAAATGGCCAACAACCGGCAAATATGGCGGGCTTGAAAAAGGGTGGTTGTACTGCGGTTTCCAATGCCAGTGCACCTTTTGCCAATGATGACGTGGTACTGCGTACGCTTGAATATGCTGCAGGCTTAGACCTGACGGTGGTGTTCTATGCAGAAGAGCCGCAAATTGCCAAAGATGGCTGTGTGCATGAAGGCTTTATTGCTTCGCGTCAGGGCTTACCAATGATTCCGGCATTGGCCGAAACTGTGGCGATTGCCAAATACTTGCTCATGATTGAAGCAACCCATGTACGTGCACACTTTGGTCTGTTGTCTTGCGGTGCTTCGGTGGAATTAATCCGTATTGCCAAGGGAAAAGGCTTACCGGTGACCTGTGATGTGGCCATGCATCAGTTACATCTGACCGATCATTTGATTGATGGATTTAACTCTCTTGCACATGTGCGTCCACCGCTTCGTTCTGAACAGGACAAAGAATTACTGCGTCAAGGGGTGAAATCAGGTGTGATTGATGCGATTTGTACTCATCATGAACCGTTGAGCAGCTCTGCGAAAATGGCGCCGTTTGCTGAAACGCAGTCAGGTTTCACTGCTTTTGATACCTATGTGCCTTTTGGTCTGCAACTGATTCGTGAGGGGTTGTTGACTCCACTGGAATGGGTGGAAAAAGTGACCTTAGCTCCGGCACGTGTTGCACAAATGGCAGATCGCTGGGTAAATGAATCAGGCTGGGTGCTGCTAGATCCGGAACTGGAATGGACCCTGAATAAAGAAAGCATCGTGTCACAAGGTAAAAATACCCCGCTAATTAATCAAAAAGTGCTGGGTAAAGTTGTTCAAACTTTTGCTGCTTAAGTGATACCAATTTTATAAAAGTCAGCTTCGGCTGGCTTTTTTTATTTTTTGAATTCTGTGTCAGTAAAATGAGTACTCAACAAAAACAGTGAAACTTTATGATATTCATACAATTATTTACATTTTCAAAAAATGGGGGTCGTTACACTGATTAAATATTAAACATTAGAAAAATCAAAAGAATGGTGACGATTATGAATATAGACTTTATAGAACGCTTAAAAAGCGATGTTACGGCGATTGTGCTTCAAGGTGAAACCGAGCATTTATTTGCCAAAGATCAAGCTTTGGCTCAATTCTATCCCATATTTTTAAGTATATTGCAGGTACGTCCCGCTTGGATTGAAAATCTTGGTCAGCAACTTAATCCAAAAATTCATGAATTATTCAATGCAAATCCGGCATTAAAGCAGCAGTTTCTCGATCAATTGGATCAGAGCGCGCCGCAAGATGAAATAGAGCATACCTTGAACCGGTCAATTGTACCGACCATGAATTTTTTACAGACCGAAGCGGGTGCTTCAAGTCCGGAAGCGATTAGCCATTTGCTCGAAACTCATGCCGATTCGATTCAGCGCGCATTACCCGTCTGGGCTGGCCCTATTCTGGCAGCACTTGGAGTTTCACCCCTGACGGGGCAGAATTTAAATCAGGAGCCTGTATTGGCGGAACAGACCGTCATTGTTCAGGAAGAGAGAAAAACCGGCTTTTTATGGCCGTTTATTATTTTTCTGATCCTGGCGGCTTTGATCCTGTTTTTGGTTCGTAGCTGCATGCAGGATGATGTTGAAGATTCAAATACCCAGGCAACGAGCGAAGTTGCCGCAGCTCAGCCTGCATCCTTGCGATTAAGTACCGGCAGTAATGGCGAAATTATCAGTTGCCAATTACAGCTGAATAATCCGCAGTATATGGAAATTCTACAAAATGAGATCAAACAGATCTTTAATTATAATATTGGTTGTGGTGCGCTGAGCAGTGAGGTTTATCATTCAGAATTTATTGATCAGGATACCATTCCGACTGTTTTGAGAACAATCCAAGGAATGCCAAATGTATCACTGGACTGGATTGGTAATCAGGTTTTAGTGCGTGCAGCAACCAATGCTGAAGCCGAGCGTCTGGCAGCACAAATTCGTAGTCTAGCCAAAAATGTCACTGTGGTTACCCAACAGCCGCTCAATAGAAGTGACGTGATTAATACTGCCAATAGCGAAGCAGAACAGGCCTTAGCTAGTATCAAGACCGATAATGTTAAAGCGCTGGATGTAGCGACTGCACTGAATTTACAGATTATTAATTTTGATACAGCATCGACTGAAGTTCCGGAAGTCAATAAATTGGTGCTGGATCAGGCAGCTGCATTATTACAACGTGCGCCACAAGTTATCCTGAAAGTTAAAGGACATGCTGATGCTCAGGGCAGCGAAGCAGAAAATAAGGTGCTGTCCGTACAGCGCGCTCAGGCGATTACCAGTTATCTCGTGCAAAAAGGCGTTGACCCTGCACAATTACAGGCGGTTGGAATGGGAGAGGATCAGCCGGTTGAACCCAATGCCACACCTACCGGACAGTTTCAGAACCGTCGCGTGACCTTTGAGGTCGTTAATACTGAGACGGGAATTGTGCGTGAAGTAGATGATGAAGGCGTGGTTGAGAAGAAAGTAAGCTAAGATGATTGCCTAAACTAAAAAAGGACGAATTTTCGTCCTTTTTTATTGTCTTAAATTAAGAAAATACCGGCGGGCTATAGGTCAGGGTTCGTCCCAGGAACCAGAGCAGGAAAAGTACCAAAGGCAGATGGAAAATCAGCTGGGTAACCGTAAATCCAATCACATCTTTGGCTTTTAATTTCAGGATACCCAACATCGGCAGCATAAAGAAAGGGTTAATCAGATTAGGCAAGGCTTCGGCAGCATTATATATCTGTACCGACCAGCCCAGATGTACTTTCAGGTCATGGGCTGCTTGCATCACATAGGGCGCTTCAATAATCCATTTGCCACCGCCAGAAGGAATAAAGAAACCCAGAATCGCTGAATAGAGTCCCATCACGATGGCAAAGGTTTCCTGTGAGGCAATCGAAACGAAAAACTCTGCAATATAATGTGATAGCGACAGATCGGCTGAGTTCAGAGAATTGGTCATCATAAAGGCAATACTGCCATACAACGGAAACTGGATCAGTACCCCTGAAATAGCCGGAACAGCCTTGGAGACTGCATTCAGGAAATTTCGTGGTGTACCGTGCAAGGCCACGCCCAAAATCAGGAAGATAAAGTTATAGGTATTTAAGCTGGAAATGGCCAGAATCGGATTGCTTTTGGAAAATTCGTTAAACATCCAGACTGCGCCCAGAATCACGATCAAAATGCTTAAAATGGGTGAATTTTCCAGCCAGTCACCCGGTCTTTTTTCGGCAGATACTTCTAGTTTTTTTCTTCAATCTGAATCGGGAAATGCTCAATGGTTTTAATATGGTTGCCTTTGGGTGCTGACCAGTAAGCAATCGCGATTGAAGCTACAATCAGTACCGCCGTCATGATCATGGATTGCGGCAAGAAAATAGTCTCGGTAAATGGAATCACGCCCGTCAGATTATAAATCGGTTCAGGCAGACTGTTTTTATTGGCCTGTAACTGTGCAGCTGAAGAACTGATCCCCAGTGCCTAGGTCGCACCCATCCCGATAATCGCGGCAGCCGCAGCAGCGCGGTAATCCATATTAAGCTCTTTACGCTGTGCCAGTGCAATCACTAGAAGTGCAGTCAGTACCGTACTCATGGCCCAGTTAATCAGGGAAATTAACAGGCTGACCGTGGCGACCAGGACAATCGCACCACGACCTGAATGCGGCAGGCGCGCCATTTTCTGGATAAGCAGCTGGACAGGCTTGGACACTGAAACCACATAACCGACCACGATCAGCATGCACATCTGCAAGGTAAAAGGGATCAGGCTCCAGAAGCCGTCTCCAAAGGAAATCGCGACATCCTGTGCCGGTGCGCCAATTCCAATAGCGGAAATCGCTACAATGATCACGCCAAGCAGGGCAAAAATATAAGAATCAGGGAACCATTTTTCTGACCAGTCGCTGACGCGCAAGGCGAAGCGCTGCAAGATATTTTGTTGAGTTTGCATGATTAAAATCCATTTATTCTGCGATTATTATTTTGAAATGAAGCATCTCTATATAAAAAAGCCCTTAAGAAATTTTATTCTTAAGGGCTGGATGGATCAGGCAGCGTTACGCAGTAGCGCTACCCCAGTGACTTTTTGAATATCTTCAAAACTTACCTCTGGCGCCAGTTCAATCAGGCGAATTCCATCAGGAGTGACATCCAGTACTCCAAGATCGGTAATAATCCGGTTCACCACAGCCTGGCCGGTCAGTGGCAGGCTGCATTGTGGAACTATCTTAGGCGTACCATCTTTGGCGCAGTGTTCCATAAGAACGACAACTTTTTGTACACCCGCGACCAGATCCATAGCGCCACCCATGCCTTTGACCTTTTTGCCCGGAATCATCCAGTTGGCCAGATCACCAGTTTCTGAAACTTCCATGGCACCCAGAATGGCAATATTGACATGACCGCCACGGATCATAGCGAAAGAATCAGCACTTGAGAAAAATGAAGCTCCTTTCCGTGCAGTAACGGTCTGTTTACCAGCATTGATCAGATCGGCATCGACAGTCTCCTCGGTTGGAAATTCGCCAATCCCCAGCAAACCATTTTCCGACTGCAGCCAGACATTGATATTTTCCGGAATATAATTCGCGACTAGCGTCGGCAGGCCAATCCCCAAATTGACATAGAAACCATCTTCAAGCTCTTGTGCCGCGCGCTGCGCCATTTCATTACGTGTCCAAGCCATGATCAAGCCTCCGCCTTTAAGGTCATCTGTTCAATACGTTTTTCCGGTTGAGCATTTAGGATTATCCGGTTCACATAAATGCCGGGTAGATGGATTTCGTCCGGATCCAGCACACCAATTTCGACAATTTCTTCAACTTCAGCAATGGTAACTTTACCGGCCATGGCACAGACCGGATTAAAGTTCTGGGCAGTTTTACGGAAAATCAGGTTGCCGGCTTTATCGGCCTTATAGGCTTTGACTAGCGCAACATTGGCAGTTAAAGATTCTTCCAGAATGTAAGATTTACCATTAAATTCTCGGACATCTTTGCCTTCAGCAATCACGGTTCCGACACCCGTCGCCGTATAAAAAGCCGGAATGCCTGCGCCGCCAGCACGTAATTTTTCTGCTAGTGTACCCTGTGGGGTCAGTTCAACTTCCAGTTCGCCATTTAAATATTGACGCTCGAATTCCTTGTTTTCGCCCACATAAGAGGAAATCATTTTTTTAATCTGTTTGGTTTCCAGCAGAAGTCCCAGACCGAAGCCGTCTACACCGGCATTATTGGAAATGCAGGTCAGATTTTTGGCACCTGTTTCTTTTAGTGCTGCAATCAGGGCTTCTGGAATACCACATAAACCAAAACCACCGACAGCCAGAGTATGACCATCTTGCACCACATCCTTTAAGGCGGATTGAGCACTGTCATAAACCTTGTTTGACATCTTGTCACCTCTATTATTGTTGTAGCAGACTTCAATCTGCTGCTTATATCCTTATGGCTTGCTTGAGGTCATTTTGCTCAAGCAAGCTTATTTTCAAGCACAGGCTTTTTGCCAATATGCACTGGCATAATTGGATGGATTGTTGCGCTGCAAGACTTCACTGATATTACGGCTGGCCTGCATCAGGGCGTCCAGCTGAATACCGGTTTCAAAGCTCATATTAGAGAGTAGGTAATACAGGTCTTCAGTTGAAACATTGCCTGAAGCGCCTTTGGCATAAGGGCAGCCACCCAGCCCGGCGATTGAGGAGTCAAAGACCCGAATGCCTTGCAACAGTGACTGGTAGATATTGGCGATGGCCATGCCATAGGTATTATGAAAATGACCTGCCAAAAATTTGGCATCGATCTGAGCCAAGCAGGCGTCCCAGACTTTTTTCACCCGGTCCGGGGTAGCAGTACCGATGGTTTCACCCAATGACACTTCGTAGCAGCCCATCTCCAGCAAACGCTGCGTGACTTTAACTACCTGCTTCGGATCAATGGCACCTTCATAAGGACAGTCCACCATACAGGAGACATAGCCGCGTACCTTAATATCATTGGCTTTGGCTGCTGCCATGACATCGGCAAACTTCTCGAAGCTTTCATCAATCGAGCAGTTGATGTTTTTACGGGTAAAACTTTCAGAAGCAGCGGTAAATACCGCCACTTCCTTGCAACCCACAGCCACTGCCAATTCAAAACCTTTCATGTTTGGGGTTAACAAACTGAATTGGATGTTCGGGTCTTGGGGTAAGCTGGCAAAGAGCACATCACTGTCTGCCATTTGTGGTACCCATTTGGCCGAGACGCAGGAGCCGACTTCGATTGACTGCAGACCGGTTTTCATCAGGTCCAGAATCAGGTTTTTCCGGTCATCCAGCGTCAGTGGCATTTTTTCATTCTGCAGGCCATCACGCGGTCCGACTTCTACGATTTTGACAAAATCCGTCATGCAACTTCCTCCGCCAGTGGCTGGAACTCGACCAGTTCATCACCGGCCTTGACTTGGTCACCTTTCTGGAAATATGAACTTGCGATGATGCCGTCATGCGGTGCGCGAATCGAGTATTCGATCTTCATGGCTTCCAGCGTCATCAGCACATCATCTTTTTTGACTTTGTCATTGGCTGCCACGAGCACCTGGGTAATGACCCCTGGCATTGGCGCAATCAGGTTATTTTCCGTGCCTTGTTCATCCTGATTATTAAAATCAGACTTCAGGTAATTAAACTTATAGCTTTGACCATTCTGGAATAGGGTAATGCCTTGCTCAGTCTGGCTAAAAGCCAGTTTTTGCTGTTTACCTGCCAGTTGCAACGCTAAAGTATGTGCATCAATAAGCTGACCCTGAATTTGAATCTGCTGACCGTTATAGCTGGCGGCAAAACCTTGATCTTGGGTGCTGAACTGAATTTTTAGGTTGATGCCATTGCGTTGTAATTGCACTGTATAACTATTTTGCTGGTTCAGGCGCCAGAATGCTTGCTGCTGCCACACCGGATTGCTTGGAACGGGATTCTGTGCTTGACGTGCCAGTAGTTCAATCAGTGCGGCACTGACCACCAGTTCGGCACTGATATCCGCAGAAGGTTTGAGCAGAAATTCTTCTTCACGCTGAATCAGGTCAGTATCTAAATGTGCATTTTTAAACGAGTCACACAACACCAGGCGATCTAGAAAAGCGATATTATTGCCTAGACCATCGACATGGAACTGACCCAGTGCATGGTGCATCTGGGTTAGGGCTGCTTCACGGTTCTTACCCCAGACAATCAGTTTAGCAATCATCGGATCATAATAGGTGCTGATTTCATCGCCTTCGACAATACCGCTATCCACACGTACACAGTCACTTTGCTCCGGATAATGCAGATAGCTGATCTGACCAATCGCCGGGATAAAGCCTTTTTCCGGTTCTTCAGCATAGACACGGGCTTCGAGTGCATGTCCATGAATCTGCAATTCATGCTGCTGCTTCGGTAAAGGTTCACCAAAGGCCACGCGCAATTGCCATTCAACCAGATCCTGTCCGGTAATCATTTCAGTCACTGGATGTTCAACCTGCAAGCGGGTATTCATTTCCATGAAGTAAGCTGTACCGTCTTGCTCAACGATAAACTCGACTGTACCGGCACCGACATAATTTACTGCACGTGCAGCATCGATTGCCGCCTGACGCATCGCCTCAAGTTTGTCTTCCGGCATTTTCGGTGCAGGTGCTTCTTCCAGCACTTTCTGGTGGCGGCGCTGTACCGAGCAATCACGTTCGAACAGATGTACATAATTGCCGTGGGTATCACCAAACACTTGCACTTCAATATGACGTGGTTGAATGACATAACGTTCAATTAACACATCTTCATTACCAAAGCTGGAACGGGCTTCACTTTTACAAGATGCGAGTGAACTGAGGAAATCTTCACTGCGTTCCACCAGACGCATGCCTTTACCGCCACCTCCAGCACTGGCTTTAATCAGTACCGGATAGCCGATGCTGTCGGCTTGCTGTTTCAGGAAATCGGCATCCTGATTTGTACCGTGATAGCCGGGAGTTAAAGGTACACCGGCTTTTTCCATCAATGCTTTAGATGTGGCTTTTAAACCCATTGCCAGAATGGCATTCACCGGCGGGCCAATAAACACAATATTGTTGTCCTGACAGGCCAGGGCAAACTGGTCATTTTCAGACAGGAAACCATAACCTGGGTGAATGGCTTGTGCGCCTGTAGTTTTGGCTGCCTGAATAATACGTTCAATCTGCAAATAACTTTGTGCAGCTGGCGACTCACCAATATAGATCGCTTCATCGGCCAGTTTGACATGCTGTGCCTGCGCATCGGCATCGGAATAGACGGCAACGGTGGCAATACCTAATTTCTTCGCTGTACGAATGACACGGCAGGCAATTTCACCACGGTTGGCAATTAAAATCTTTTCAAACATCGTAGGATCCTTCTCGTTGTTATGCCGTGGTCTTGATCCAGGCCGGGCTTTGTTTGTTTAAAAATGCATTCAGTCCATTTTTCGCCTCATCTCCCTGGCGAATATGGGCAATATGCTGTGCTGTTTTAAGCAGCAGATCTTCGGTCAGGACCTGCTGATCAACCAGTTGAATCAACTGTTTTGATGCGTTCTGTGCGGCTGGACCACCGAGTAAAAGAGCTTCAACAATTTCATCAATTTTGCTGTCAAGTTGTTCCGGTGTAGTGACTTCGTGCGCCAGCCCAATCGTTTTGGCCTGTTCCGCAGAAATTCGCTCGGCGGTCAGGAAATAACGTGAAGCCTGACGTGCACCAATCGCACGAATCACATAAGGACTAATCGTTGAAGGGGCTAGTCCTAAACGTACTTCTGACGTCGCAAACTTGGCATCGGTACTGGCCACGCAGATATCACACGCAGATGCCACGCCCATCCCGCCACCAAAGGCAATGCCATGCACACGGGCAATAGTCGGCTGTTTTAAGGTTGCCAGGCTTTGCAGCATTTTCGCCAGTTTAAGAGCATCCGCCTCATTGTCTGCCTGTGATGCCTGACCGGCCTGTTTCATCCAGTTCAGGTCAGCACCGGCCGAGAAGCTTTTGCCACGACCCGCCAGAATCACCACGCGCACATCTTCACGGTCATTGAGAGACTGGAAGCAGGCATGCAGTTCTTCAATGACTTGAGTATTAAAGGCATTGTGCAGTTCAGCACGGTTAATCCAGACTGTCGCGACCTGATTCTGCTGTTCGAGCTGTAAAAATTGATAATCCATTTTTGATACCTCTTACATGCGGAACACGCCGAATTTGGTTGGCTGGATTGGCGCATTCAGGGCCGCAGCCAGACTTAAGGCTAGAACTTCACGTGATTGCGCTGGATCAATCACACCGTCATCCCATAAACGTGATGAAGCATAGTAAGGATGGCCTTGGCGTTCGTATTGATCACGGATTGGTTGTTTAAACTGGTCTTCTTCTTCTGCTGACCAGCTGCCACCTTTTTGCTCAATCTGGTCACGTTTTAAGGTCGATAAAACGCTGGATGCCTGTTCACCACCCATCACCGAAATACGCGAGTTTGGCCAGGTCCACATAAAGCGTGGCGAATAGGCACGGCCACACATGCCGTAGTTGCCGGCACCAAAAGAACCGCCAATCACCAGGGTCAGTTTTGGAACATTGGCATTAGCAACTGCCATCACCAGCTTGGCACCATTCTTGGCAATACCTTCATTTTCATACTGGCGACCGACCATAAAGCCGGTAATGTTTTGCAGGAAGATCAGCGGAATATTGCGCTGAGTACACAGTTCAATAAAATGTGCGCCTTTTTGGGCGGACTCGGAAAATAGAATGCCGTTATTGGCAATTATCCCGACCGGCATGCCATAGAGCTTGGCAAAACCGGTCACCAGGGTGGTGCCGAAACGTGCCTTGAACTCGTCAAAACATGAACCATCGACAATGCGGGCAATCACTTCACGGATATCAAAAGGCTTGCGCGCATCACTCGGCACAATGCCGTACAACTCCGAACTGTCAAACAGTGGCGCTTCGATTTCATCCGCAGTTTTGTTTTGCTTTTTATTCAGGTTCGCTACGATATTGCGGGCAATCGCAATCGCATGTTCATCATTCTCCGCCAGATGATCGGCCACGCCAGACAAACGGGTATGCACATCACCACCACCCAGATCCTCACTGGAAACCACTTCACCGGTAGCCGCTTTGACCAGAGGAGGGCCGCCCAGGAAAATCGTGCCCTGATTGCGGACAATGATCGTTTCATCCGACATGGCAGGCACATAAGCGCCACCGGCAGTACAGCTACCCATCACTACCGCAATCTGGGCAATGCCTTGGCTCGACATGCGTGCCTGATTGTAGAAAATACGGCCGAAGTGATCGCGGTCTGGGAATACTTCATCTTGTAGCGGTAAATATGCACCACCCGAATCGACCAGATAAATACAGGTTAGATGGTTCTGCTCGGCAATTTCCTGAGCGCGTAAATGCTTTTTCACTGTTAATGGATAATAAGTACCGCCTTTCACCGTAGCATCATTGGCGATGATCATGCAGGTCACACCGTTGACCTGACCAACACCAGCGACCACACCTGCCGCAGGTACATCATCCTGATAGACCTGATAGGCAGCCAGCTGACCAATTTCCAGAAAAGCGGTTCCTGGATCGATCAGGTGGTTAATCCGTTCGCGTGGTAACAACTTGCCACGGTCCAGATGTTTCTGGCGGGCAGTTTCTCCACCACCCAAAGCGATCTTTTCAACTTTCTGTTTCAGGTCATCCACCAGTTGCAGCATGGCAGTCTGGTTGGTTTTAAACTCTTCACTACGTATATTGATTTTGCTCGATAACTGATTCATGACGAACATCCTTGTTTTATTCTAAGTGTTAAGGTTTAGGCTGTTTCGTTGAAAAGTTCACGGCCAATCAACATGCGGCGGATTTCTGAGGTACCGGCGCCAATTTCATACAGTTTGGCATCGCGCCATAATCGGCCGGCTGCAAACTCGTTGATATAACCGTTACCACCTAAAGTCTGAATGGTTTCACCCGCCATCCAGGTCGCTTTTTCAGCAGCATATAAAATGGCACTGGCAGCATCTTTACGCAGGCTACGGCTATGCTCGGCCTTGTCGCATTCAGCACCAACGGCATAGACCAAGGCTTTACATGCCAGCCAGGTCGAATACATGTCGGCAATTTTGCCCTGCATCAACTGGAATTCACCCAGTGCTTGACCAAACTGTTTACGGTCATGAATATATGGAATCACGGTATCCATGCAGGCATCCATAATGCCTAATGGGCCAGCACTCAATACGGCACGCTCGTAATCCAGACCACTCATCAATACTTTGGTGCCATTGCCGACGCCACCCATGACGTTTTCTTTCGGTACTTGAACATTGTCAAAAAACAGCGGATAAGTGTTTGAACCGCGCATACCCAGTTTGTCCAAATGCGTACCATGACTGAAACCCGGCATATTTTTCTCGACCAGAAAGGCAGTCATGCCTTTGGCACCGGCTTGCAAATCGGTTTTTGCATAGACCACCAGCACATCGGCATCGCCACCATTGGTGATCCACATCTTGGAACCATTGAGTAGATAATGATCGCCTTTGTCTTCCGCTTTAAGCTTCATGCTGACCACATCCGAACCGGCATTCGGTTCAGACATCGCCAGTGCACCGACATATTCGCCAGAAATCAGTTTAGGTAGATAACGCTGCTTCTGTTCTTCCGTACCATTACGCTTAATTTGGTTTACGCATAGGTTAGAATGTGCACCATAGGACAGCCCAATGGATGCAGAAGCGCGGGAAATTTCCTGCATGGCAATGATGTGCGCGAGATAACCAAAATTTGAACCGCCATATTCCTCACTGACTGTCAGCCCGAGCAGGCCCATCTCGCCAAACTTTTTCCAAAGGTGAGCAGGGAACTCGTTATCACGGTCAACCTGTTGAGCAATCGGGGTAATTTCTTTGGCGCAAAATGCGGCCACTGAATCACGAAGCGCTATTAGAGTTTCATCCAAACCGAAATCCAAGCTTTGTAAATTCATTCTTCATCCATCCTGAGGTTATATTTGTTGTGTCCAAAAAAGCATTTTTGTTGTGCTTGTGGTTTTAACATACAACGAAAAAATAAAAAAGTGAATCTATATTCACAAAATGATTTACAATTCATTTTATCTTGTTGAGAATAATTTTATGAGTTATAAAAGATCATCATTGATGCAGGAACGAATGGAACAAAATCGCCTGTCGATTTTGGAATCTGCTCGTGAACTGATTATTCAAGGGGGCTTGAAGGAGGCATCGATACAGGCGATTGCAGAGCGCGCAGGCGTTTCTACAGGGCTGGTCTATCGATATTTCGAGAGCAAAAGCCAGATTTTAATCGAGGTTTTGTCGGCTGCGATTCAGCATGAAGTCGGGATCCTGAACCATATTGCCGAGTCAGATTTGTCGCCAAAACTGAAATTGCAAAAATCTGTTACAACTTTTGTCAAGCGTGCCATGAATAGCCCCCAACTGGCGTATTCACTGATGTTCGAACCGGTTGATCCGGAAATGGAACATGAGCGTTTTCGCAGTAAGCAGCTGCTCAAGCAGAGCATTAAGGAAATTCTGGCCGAAGGAAAGGTCAATGGAGAATTCGAATTTGAAGATTTGAATACGGCAGCGTTGGGCGTGGTTGGTGCCATGACCTTTGTTGTGATTGAACCTTTAAATCCGTCCCGTAATGTCATGTTTGATCAGAAGTATAAGGATCACTTTGTCAAACAGATTGCCGATTTTTGTGTCAACGCAGTACGTGGACAGGAGGAAAATTTACAAGCATAAACGCACAAAAAACCGGTACACAGACAAGGTCGTCGTGGTCATAAAACAATTAGTAAAGTTGAAAATCAGAATTAAAAAGAATCAAGGAGATCGATTCAATGACACAAGTACGGTTAAGCTATGCCTATGGAACCAGCAGTCAGCCTTTATTGGGCATGACGATTGGTGAAAAATTTGATCAGGCTTGCGAGCAGTATGCAGA
>NZ_JBAPXX010000029.1:0-34369 GCF_049284435.1 Acinetobacter sp.
TTTGTACAGGTTGATCCACTGATTGACGCCAAATTACGCCTGGTGCTACTTTTTCAACAGCATCAGTTAATTTTGCATCAATAGGGCCTTTACCATCAATCGGGTTACCCAAAGCATCTACTACACGTCCTAAAAGTTCTGGACCAACCGGAACTTCTAATACACGACCTGTGCAACGCGCTTTTTGACCTTCTTGAAGGCTTAAGTAGTTACCTAAAACAACGACGCCCACTGAATCCTGTTCTAGGTTCAGTGCCATACCGTAAAGGCCGCCGTCGAATTCGATCATTTCACCGTACATAGCGTCAGCTAAGCCGTGAATACGCACAATACCGTCGGAAACCATAACAATGGTTCCTTCGTTCTTAGCGGTTGCGCTGGTGTCCAGATCGCCGATACGCTGTTTAATGAGCGCACTGATCTCGGATGGATTCAGTTGTTGCATTGCGCTATACCTCAATCTTTTTAAAGTTCAGTCTTCTTATTTATTAAGCAAGAAGACGAGTACGCATTTTTTCAAGCTTATTAAGCGCAGAATCATCTATCACTTGATCGCCTGCACGAATAACTACACCAGCAATAAGCTCTGGTTTCACTTCCACAGAAACATTCACTGCTGCGTTAAAGCGTTTTTTCAACGCATCCGCAAGCAATTGTTCTTGGACAGAAGTCAATGGGAATGCTGATTCAATCACAACATCCACAGTATTGTTATTCTGTGATTTGAGCTGTTCATATTCTGCAGCAATTTCAGGAAGAAGTTCCAAACGGTTGTTTTCAGCAAGCAATGTCAAGAAGTTAGACACTGCTGCAGTTTGGTCTTCACCTAAAACTTTAGCAAAAAGAGACACCTGCTCAGCAGGTGTAAGCTCTGGGCGATTTAGATAAGCTGAAAATGCTTCGTCTTGCACCGCAGCACTGAGCAATTCAAGTGCAGTTGACCAAGAGTCAGTTGCACCCTGCTCAGAAGCGTAAGCAAATGCTGCTTTTGCGTAAGGGCGTGCCAACGTCAAGAGTTCAGCCATAATCCGCCTCTCTTAAAGTTTAGCAGCCAGCTGAGTCAGCATGGCATTGTGAGCTTCTGCATCAACTTGCTGGCTAAGAATTTTCTCAGCACCAGTCACTGCAAGAGCAGCCACTTGTTGACGTAATTCTTCGCGAGCAGAATTGATTTCGGTATCAACAGCTTCTTTAGCCTGTTGACGAATACGCTCACCTTCAGCAGCTGCTTGAGTACGCGCTTCTTCGATCAATTGTGCACCACGACGGTTCGCTTGTTCAATCAATTGAGCCGCTTGTGCTTTTGCCGCATCTAACTCAGCTTTCACTTGTGCTTGCGCATCTGCAAGGTCAGCCTTCGCTTTTTCAGCAGCATTTAAGCCATCAGCGATACGACGCTGACGTTCACTAATCGCATTGATTAGTGGTGGCCATACAAACTTCATACAGAATGCGACAAAAATCGCAAACGCAATCGCTTGGCCAAACAATGTGAGGTTGATATTCATTGCAAATTCCTCAAATAGTGAATTTCGGAATTAAGCTGATTAACCTACAAATGGATTAGCGAAGATGAAGAACAAGCCAATACCAACACCGATCATAGGCACAGCATCAAGAAGACCCGCGATTAAGAACATACGAGTTTGAAGTTGTGGAGCCAATTCTGGTTGACGAGCTACAGCTTCAAGGAAACGGCCGCCTAGAAGACCAAAACCAATCGCAGTACCTAAAGCACCGAAAGCGATCAAGATAGCAGATGCAATTGCAACTAGACCTAAAGTGAGTTCCATGATAATTCCTCAGAGGTTAGGTTTTATACCAAATTAAGTTAAAAAATTGTGTGCCCAACCATCCGGTGATAGTCAGGCAATACCATTAATGCTTTTCGCTTGCCATACTCATGTACACGATAGTCAACATCATGAAAATGAATGCTTGTAGCGTAATAATCAAAATGTGGAAAATCGCCCAAGGCACAGACAACGCCCACTGGATCCAGAACGGTAATAACGCGATAAGAATGAAGATTAACTCACCCGCATACATGTTACCGAACAGTCGTAGAGCCAATGAAACTGGTCGCGCCAAGAAAGTAGTCAATTCCAACAATAAGTTGAATGGAATTAAAAGCACTTTAGCAACTGGATTACTTGGGTTAAATGGGTTCAGTGCTAACTCACCAACGAAGCCGCCAACACCTTTCTCACGAATACTATAGAAAATAATTAAGAAGAATACAGAAATAGACATACCGAGGGTAATGTTTGGATCTGTAGTCGGAACAATTTTAAAGTAAACCTGATGAGGGTCTACACCCAGCATAGAAGCAATCGCGTGTTGAGCTACATAAGGAATAAAGTCAACAGGGATCAAATCCATCAAGTTCATGAGGAAAATCCACACGAAAATGGTTAATGCCAAGGGTGCAATTAATCGAGACTTCCCGTGGAAGGTATCACGTACACTTGAATCTACAAACTCGATAATCATTTCAATTGCAGACTGGAACTTGGTAGGAACACCAGCATTAGCCGCTTTCGCAACCAACCAGAACAACAAACAGAAAATCAGACCCAGTCCGATAGACCAACCCATTGAATCCAAGTGAATAGCAGTGAACCCCATCTGTTGAGCTTCAGCACCGCTCTCGGCCAATTTCCACGTACCGTCCGGCATTTTGCCATAGGTCATGTTGGTCAAGTGATGCTTGATATACTCGGTCGAAGTAAGGGCATGTTCTTCAGCAGCCATAAATCACACCTGGTCAATGTCAAAAAACTAATAGAACAAACGAATATCGCGTGCTGCTTGATATCTCGCCTGCTCCTGAAAAACTTTTCAATTTCTTGTTGTGCTTATACTCATTTTTGTAGACGTGACGCCCAAAACGGAGCGACCCACGACATGGCTTGAACAAGTATAAAACCACAAAACAACGCCACCGCTGACAACGGTTTAACATTGCTTAAAATTAAAATGAAACCAACAATCACAATGGCAAACTTTCCCATCAAGCCTTTATACATGTTCGAAAGAACTTGTTTAGACGCGCGGGCTCCTGCTGCTCGAAACGATTGCCACGAAAAATAACAAGTCGCGAGCCAACATACCAGTGCACCTAATGCTGCACTCAAGGCTGCGGTTGAGTCTTTCACGACCCAGCCGATCAAGGCTGAAACAGGGATCATACAGGCTTGCAGGAGGACCAAAGCTTTCGCTAATCGTCGGTCAATCAAGCGACTAGTTCGGCTCATTATTTATTCACTCACAGCAATCATGCTTGACAAGTTTAACAGGTGATTATTTTTAATCGCAGGCATTATAGAGTTACACCCCTGAACATGCAATCTTTTCCCGACCTTAGTCGTGTTTTTTTAAATCGGGCCACTGCTGTTAAACTAATCAAAATCTGTCTATTTTTTAAATCATTAGCGTGCATTTAGTACACATTTCTGGGTTTCGGCGGCCAATTGTTGCCAAGCCTGCACAAAGTCCCCTGCCCCGCTCATGCTTTCATCGACATGCTGGAACAGTACCGGATTGAGTTTGCGGTACTGGTTTTCACTGGTATGACCTTCGGCCAGCAGACACATTTTGCGCTGTGGACGATGATCCTGCAAAAACTTGATTTGGGCTACGGTTGGCGAAACATGTGGATCATCGGTCAGCGCACCCATAAATTTCAAATTGAGTGGCCGCTCTAAATATTGATAGGCATCGTGATAAGACCAGTAGGGTTTGGCTTTGTTGCCTGAACTATAACGCTGAGCTGTAGCAAACATGTTTTGTGCAAAATCACGGGCATTTTTCCAGTAGCGTTCACGATGCTCTGGCAGTTGCTGCGAACGTAGCGCCGCAATAAAGAAACCAATCCGCACTGCATTATTCGGATCAAGCCAGACATGCGTGTCAACGCTATTTTTTAAGGCCTCGCCACGCGGATTACGCATCGGCAAGGTAGTCAAAATTCCTGAGTCTAAAAGTGCGATACCTTTATTACTCTCATTTAACACTTTGGCCAATGGTGCTTCATGCGCCTTGCCGAGCCAGATGACCAGGCCTGCATCCTGAATAGTTTTTCGATGCGCCGGGGTAAGACTCACATCATGTCCACTTTGGTTGGCCAGCAATAAAGTTGGCTGTTCCACACCCTGGGTAATTTTCTTGGCAATCAGATAGATCGGCTGAGTAGACACCACCAGACTTTGTGACCAACTGAGTGTGCTGAACAATGCCAGCAGACTGATTGCAAGGAGACGGAACATGAGTAGAAATCACTTAAAAACGATAAAATCAGGAAGTGTTATAATATAACAAAAATACAAAAATACCTATGCCCAATCGAAACTCAGAACGCTTCATGTTAAGATTTGAAATCTATTAATTTTCAGTTTCGCACTTGAGGTGAACTATGGGTTCCTGTTCGCACGAACACCACAACGCATTGCACGGCGTGCACGACCATCTAAATGTCGCACAACGTCTTGCTGAAGCGGAAAGTCTTTGTGCAGCAAGCGGCGCACGCCTTACACCTTTACGTAAAGAAGTGCTGGAACTCATTCTGAATGCGCATGGCCCGATGGGTGCCTATGATCTGCTGGCACAAATGAAAAATGCCAGTGATCGTCCTGCAGCCCCACCAACGGTGTATCGCACTCTGGATTTTTTATTAAGCAAAGGGCTGATTCATCGCCTGACCTCGATCAATGCCTATATTCCCTGTTGCCATCCGCGTGAAGGTCATCAGGCCGCTTTTTTAATCTGTACCGAATGTAAAGCCGTGAAAGAAGCATCGGCTCAGGGCCTGCTCGACCAACTCGATGCACTGGCAAGCTCGGACGACTTCACGGCACATCACAGTATTATCGAAATTTCAGGAATTTGTCAGCAGTGCCGCAACAAAGCTTAAGTGCCTCTCCCCTGATTCAGCTCTCCAAGATCTGGGTCAAAATCGATGAGCGCGATATCTTAAAAGCCATTGATTTCTCGTTACAAGAGAAAGAAATTGTCACACTGATTGGTCCCAATGGTGCTGGCAAATCTACCCTTATTAAGGTGATGCTCGGAATCGTGAAGCCAAAATCTGGTGAAATCAAGATGGCGCGCAAGCTGAAATTTTCCTATGTGCCACAAAAATTCAATCCCTCACATAGCTTGCCGCTACGGGTTAAAGATCTGTTGGCACTAGAAAAGTGCCCGTCCCAGATTAAAACCGAAATTATTCGCGATACCGGCATTAGCAAACTTCAAGACTCTAAAGTTCAGCAGTTGTCTGGCGGCGAACGTCAGCGGGTGCTATTAGCCCGCGCCTTATTACGCCAGCCGGACATTTTAGTCCTGGATGAACCGATGCAAGGTCTGGACATTCAGTCCGAAGCTGAGCTGTATGAATATGTGCGCAACTTGCCGGAAAAATATGGCTGTGCAGTACTGATGGTTTCACATGACCTGCAATGGGTGATGCAAGGTACGACTCGTGTGGTCTGCTTAAACAAACATATCTGTTGTAGCGGGCTGCCAGAAAGCGTGCAGCAACATCCAGAATATCAGGCAATTTTTGGCACCAATCGCGTGTTCTATCAACATCATCATGATCATTGCGCGCATGGCGATTCTGCCACACCCTGTCAGCATGACTCACGTCCTCATATCCACCCCGAGCCGGAAGCTTAAACCATGATGGATTGGTTACAACTCCTTTTACCTGCATGGATCATGGGTACGCTATTGGTATTTCTGACCGCCCCATTGGGCTGTCTCATGCTCTGGCGGCGTATGTCATTTTTTGCCGATACCATGGCACACGGGACTTTACTCGGTGTTGCGATTGCAGGGGCTTTAAGTTTACCGTTGTGGATGGGTGTAACTTTTATTGCCTTATTATTGGTAGGGATTTTGTGGGTGCTGCATGATCCGCGTCTGCCCAATGATGCCTTGCTAGCGCTGTGTTCAGCGACACTGCTTTGCTCAGGTCTATTGTTCATTCAGCATTTACCGAGTTTAAGACCGGAACTTCTCAGCTATCTATTTGGTGATCTACTGACGATTTCTTGGACGGACTTACCCACCTTTGCTATCGTGATTATTTTGGCCTTAGCCGTCCTCGATAAGAGTTGGCAAGCGCAGATTCAAATCGCAATTGATCCGGACATGGCGGTGAGTGAAGGTGTCAATGCCAAATGGCAACGCCTAATCTTTATGTTGTTATTGGCGCTCTTTACCGTGCTCGCCCTAAAAGCAGTCGGTTCACTCTTGATGGGGGCATTACTGGTGATCCCTGCTCTGACTGCACGATTACTTGCACATTCACCAAAACAAATGGTGATCTGGGCATTCGTGATTGCGCAAATTGGGGTGACTGTAGGCCTATGGTCAAGTGCAGGTCTCAATACTTCGACTGGTTTAACCATTGTCCTGACCATGGCAGTGCTGTTTGCACTGATCTTCTGTGTGCAGAAGTTTAAAAAGCTGACTTAATCTTTCTTTTAAATCATTATGATTTTCTAATGATCTATTCCCCTTCTCTCCTTTAAGGAGAGAGCAAACACTCTTTATTGATGTACCAAACTCAATAAAAATGCAGCGCCGGCAAATAAACCGGCAAAAGTCCTGTTCATGACTTTTTGTTGTTTCGGTGATTTTAGTAGCCTTAAAACTTTAGCAGCCAATCCGGTATAACCCGCCATCACAATCAGATCAATCGTCACCATTGTCGCAGCCATAATCAAATACTGAATCCATTGTGGTTTGGACAAATCCAGAAATTGCGGCAAGACGGCCAGTAAAAATACGATGGCTTTAGGATTACTCATATTGACCAGAAAACCATGCAATACCAGTTTCCCTGCCGATTTATGTGCCAATTCGTGTTTAATCTCGATGGATTGTGCGGGTGCTTTCCATTGTAAAACTGCCAAATATAACAGGTAGCCAACACCAAACCATTTCACCACTAAAAATGCCCATGGGGTTGTCGCAAACAAAACTCCCACACCTGCCGCAACCACTGCAATCTGCACCAGTAATGCCAGTTGCAGACCCAGCGCATTCCAGTAACCATGCCGAAAACCATAATTCAGACCACTCGACATGGAAGCAATTGCACCCGCGCCCGGGGAGACACTAATGACCCAGCAGGCCAACATATAGGCAAACCACATTTGATAGGACATGGATATTTAACTCAGCAAAACTTACCCAATATTATATGAATTTTCTAATAAAATCAGGCCAAAAACTTGCCTTAAATATAAGGCACTGCACTATTCACTCTGCATAGCTTCAGGCACAATATGTACATTAAAAAACAGGATCTATCCTTACAGGAGCCATGAATGACAGCCCAATCGGTAATCTTGCCACTCCCTTCAGATCATGCTCGCTTTATTGTTTTACGTCTTAAAGATTTGAGTATTGAAAAATTAAAAGAACAACTCGAACATCTTTTTACTTCTCGTGATCGTCTGATTACGCAACATCCTCAAGCACAAATTAAAACGGCAGTGGCTTTCGGTCCTGAGCTTTGGTCAAGACTTTATTCACAAAGTCCTGCAGGATTTAAACAGCTTGCACCTATTCAGGGTTCATTTGAAATGCCTGTGGTTCCAGCAGATATGATCATTCATATTGCCAGTGCCCGTGCTGATATCTGCTTTGCGCTCAGTCAGGCTTTTTTTGAAGGCGTTCAGGACCAGGTTCAAGTACTGGATGAGCGGGTTTGCTTCCGATATTTTGATGGGCGTGATATTACTGGCTTTATTGATGGAACCGAAAATCCGCAATTCCCGGATGATCGTGCTGAAGTCGCATTATTAGGTGAAAATGCTGGTATTTTCCAAGATGGTTCATTTATTTTTGCCCAGCGTTATGCACATAACCTAGAAAAATGGAAAAAACTGAAAGTTGATACTCAGGAACAGGTTATGGGTCGCACCAAGCTTGAATCTATTGAATTGGATGATGAAGTCAAACCTGAAAATGCGCACGTAGCACGTACTGTAGTCGAAGATGAAGAAGGTGAAGAAATGGAAATCCTGCGTCATTCTCTGCCTTATGGTGATGGACGTGGTGACCAGGGTCTATTCTTTATTGCCTACACCAAAGACCTGAAAATTATTGATGCTATGTTAGAACGTATGTTCGGTACCTCTGGCGATGGGATTCATGACCGTCTACTGCATTTCGTAACACCTCTGGATGGTGCGTATTACTTTGCGCCGAGTGAGGAGTTGCTGGAAGAGGTTTTGGAAGGGTAAGAATAAAAAAGCCGGCGTAAGTCGGCTTTTTTTTAAAATCTAAAAATTTCACACTCAATAAATATAAACTTAATAAATATTTTCTTTATTTTAATAAAATTTTAGACTTATTATTTTCCTTGTAAAAAAACACCTCATGATTATTATTAATAATAATATTTTTTGAAGCATTTAAAGTAATATTTTTCACTACGCCTAGATTATTTACTAAAGCCAAGTTAATAAATTTTTCACCACTTTCTTCGGAAAATGGTGAAACTATTATCAATAATCCATTATTTGATTTAGGCAATACCACAGACGCACCAAAACTATCATCTAAAAAGTTATAAACTTTGGATAATTCTATAATATTAATTAATTTAACCTTACTACAACTATTTTTATTATTTTCTAAAATACATTTTAAATGATCATCTGAGTTATATGGAAGAGACGTAACAGGAAATCCATCATCATTTTTTTCAATATTATTATTCTTATGAAAATTTCCAGAAATATTTTTTATTCTTATAATATATTCATCTCTTAAACATTGTTCTTTTTCTAAAGCTGCTCCTTCCCCCATAGAATATCTAATCTTATTTTCACAGTTATTTTTAATTCTATCTCTCCAGTTTTTATAGTCATCTTTCTTCTTATTATTTAAACTATCCAATTGATATAAAATATTTTTGTTTTCTTTTAAAACACACTGAAGGCTTTCATTAACATTAATTAAATTACAATTTAATAATTTTTTTCAGCATAAGTAATATTTGAAAAAATTAATATAGAAATCATTAATAATACATTTAAACACTTATTCATTTCTCTAAATTCCTTTAAAATTTTCAGGTAAAATAATTTTAAATGGTTTTGGAATATATTTTCTCAGTTCTTCTACTGTACCATGTGCATGAATAGCTTTACCATTACCAAAGATTAATCCATCTTTTTCTGCCTGATCATGAAAATTATTTACCCATTTTTTTCGATTGTATTCATCAGAATAATATTTATTAGCATAATTTAAGTGTCCGCCTATTATAGATTTTCTTCCTGCTTCTCTATCTATTAAATAAAAATTAACAAAATTTCTAACTCTTGTACTAATTAAAGAAATTGGCATTTTTTGTACTGAACCATAAGGTTTTAAATTTTGTGGACCTGTAATTTTTGAGAATTGCCTATGTGCATTCACTACACTTCTTACTGAATTACCCCATACACCAGACTTTACTCTATTTAAAATCGTATCTACAACTCCGGCTGCTTGTTCATAGAAATATTTTTCAGTCTTAAATTTAATTACTTCAGTTTCAGTAACTTTCATAATGTCAATTATATCTTGTTCTGAAAGCATAAGTTTATCAATTGATTCTTCAAAAGAGGGTTTTTCAATAAATCCAGTGATACCAGAACAGCCAAATAAATATTCTTTTTTTATTTTTAATATAATATTTTTAAATAAATCTCCATTTAATTCAGATACTTTTATTTTAAAATAAATATCTTCTTTATATATCTTTGAAAATCTTGTGACATCAAAATGTACCCATGTAGTTGCACCCTCTAAACCATCTTTGAATTTCTTAGGCTCTAAATATATTTTATTTTCTAATCTTTGCTCAGAGGCTCCCATTTTTGAAATAAAAATACTTTTTCTAATAAATTCCATATTTTCTATAGCCTTAGTTCTAACACCATTTTCATTAATATGTAGATCCAAAGCCAAACCCATGTGGTTTAATGTGGTTCTTCCTTTATTCTTATTATCATTAATGCATCTATACCCAGACTCAATATAAGCCACTTCAAGACCTTTATATTTAAATTCATTTTTCAAATAAAAATTTAATGCTTTTAAGATCCATATTAAAGATCTATGTAATCCTGGATATTCATTAGCAGTATTCAAACCAGATTTAATACCTCTTCTATTATTACCATAACCTGAACACTGACCACAGGGACAACTAGCTTTAGTCATAAAATTTGCAATTGGATATTCATAATAAAACTTATCTAAAGCTGCTAAAAAAATTCCGCATATTTTTCCAGTTTCAGGAACCCCCATATAATCCCGTTGAAATTGTTTTATACATTCCGCTGTTAAAGGAGTAAATTCATCTGTAGGTAATGCGCCACCAAAGCCTGCTAGCCTGATATTAACCTCTCTAATAAGTTCACTTTTGCCTTGAGATATACATTGAGGATTAGTTTTACATAAATTGGAAGTATCAGTTTTCGGTGTTCCGCCATCCTGACTGCGATCCTCTTTCATATCAATTTTTATTGCATCCGATAAAGCTTTCTTACCTTCTTCATACCATTCATTAAGCTGCTCTAATGCTTTCTTCTCATACTCTTCAACTGTATTCACAATTCCTTTATCAGCCTGTTTAGTCTCTTTTTTACTTTTCTCTGCTGATTGAGACTTATTATTTTGAGAAGCGTTTTTTTGAGGGTTTGGCTTTCTATCAATACTTGTATTATTTCCTGTTGCAGGCGTGTTGAGTGGCAGTTTAATCACTTGCCCGATACTGATTTTATTAGGATCCTTTATCTCATTCAGTCTCTCTAGCACCCGAACCGTTGTATGATGCTGCGTCGCAATTGATGATAAAGTTTCACCCTTTATAACCGTATGTGTTTTACGTTTATAATTTCCTTTATTTCCATTATTTTCTACTGTTTTTAAATCCAAGAGAATTTTAGGACTTATAACCGTAACCAGCATACGGTCTTTTGCCATTATGAAGGTCTGAACTTTTTTCATACCTCCACCCAAAAGGCTTTTGACATATATATCTAAAACCGTTCCTTTGTCTCTTTGAATTTCATAAAGGCACCCCTTGGAATTGGTAGAACCCTTTACTACATGTTGACCTGTCTTACTATTTTTGACTTCATATTGAACTTTAGGAATTGGATTGCCTAACAAATCTAGAATTTGTATGGTTGCTAAAGACTTATTTGTCATTTTTATATCCTATTTATTATTCTGCTCAATCAGGTCATCAACATCATAACCTTGGACACTTAATCCCCATTCATCATTGAACCCCACCAAAATTTCTACTTTAGAGGGATCAGCTGTAGTAATTTTTCCAGTACGACCATGCGTATCAAGCTGACCTGAAATATACGAATTAGTATCAGGAACAAAAGCTTTATAATTTATTGAACTGAAATCGGACTGCCAAAATAGATCATAAATATCCAGCCTATTGCTATATAAAGCATTATTCGGAAGCTCAGGTATTTCATAAGAGACTTTAGCCCCTCCCATAAAACTATGCTGCCCTGCCTTACATTCAAACTTCCCGCCAGTTGTGACCACCACTCCGCCACCATTGATTTTAATTTGAGACCCTCCAGCGGTCAGTACAATCTCCTTCGGACTGGTGATTTCGATCTTGTCTTCAGTCGAAATAAGCTTGATTACCTTGCGGGCAATCGCTTCAATTGCATCATCTTGGGCTTGTATTTCAATTTTGCCTTTAGCGGCATAGACACTTGCGCCCTCTTGAGCAGCGAACAAACTGATCCGGTCCTGTGCATGAGCAACTAAAGACTTCTGTGTGGAAAAATGAATATTGTCTCCGGCACTCTGATTGATTTGCTGATCAGCGGATAAATGGATATTTTCATTTGTGCTCAGTGCAATCGATTGGGGTGCGGTTAACAGCATCACCGCCTGTTTAAATGCGGCAGCCTTGGCTTGATCTTCAGCTTCAATCTGATTCAGAAACTGTTTTAAACTATCAAAAAACTCCAATGGATCAGCCTGCTGTTTTTCTGCCATATCACTCAAGGCTTTACTATGATTGAGATTCGATTCAAGCTGTTCTTTGGCTGGGTCAGCCTCTAGGTGATTGCCAGTTGCTGAATCTTGCCGATAAGTGGAAATCAGCAAGCCTTTTCCTGCACGTATGGCACCGCACTGGTCTGTCCTTAGCTCAAAACCTTCACCTCGACCTTCACTACTTTCACTTTCTTTGGGATGACTTAAATTTCCCAGATTGAGCTGGCTGGCTGCATGACTACTTTGCAGCTGCACACTAATCTGTTCAGGGGTATCATCGAAACGCAACTGGTTAAAGCCATCACCATCGACCTCCTGAGAACGGATACCGCTAAGTTTTTTGGTCGCAGGTAGTTCTCCCTTCGCATCAAACATGGTCGGACGGCGCTCTGCTTCATGAATCCGCCCCACCACAAAGGGCCGGTCGATATCACCTTCAAAGAAGTCAATCACTACAATTTCGCCAATTCGTGGATGCAACCTGACCCCATAGCCCTCACCGGCCCAAGGGGTCAATACATCCACCCAGGCAGAATCGCTATCATTGTCATTGCTGCCGGCACCCCCATCATGCTGATGATCCTCACTCCGGGTAAACAGAAAACAAACTTTCACCCTTCCCCATGCATCGACATAAATACTTTCACCCTCAGGTCCGACCACTCGAGCCCGTTGCGGATATGCAGCAGGCCGATGAATGAAAGGCTGATACTCAGGAACAACCGGGATTTCACGGCGCACGATCTGTAGTTCATTGGCTTGTCGTTCCTCCTGTGACATCTGCCAACCGCTCTTTTCAAGCAAATTATCCAACTGAGATAAGATATCTTTGGGTAAATTATTCTGGTTATAAAACCGCTTAGCTAAAATCAGAAATTCACGTTCATGGGCAGGATGCTGATCAATTTCAGGATGCTGTTGCAGTTCAAACCAGTATCCGACCTGAGCATCACGGACGCTGCTGCTGGCTTTAAAATATTTGGACTGCAAAGCATGATAATCATTGAGCTGCTGATTGAGTCGATCCAGTTGCGCTATACCAGATGCTGTTACCTGATCCTCATGATTTAAGTCGCCGGTCCAGGCCGGACTAATGCTCCACGCATCTTCAAGATTCAGCGTGGCATTTGCATGAATATCACTTTGCTGATGAGTACTGAATAAAGGCTGGCTTTGATCCTGAGCAAGTTGCTGGGCGTGCCAGCGCTGGGTCTGGGTACTATTCGGATTGAGCTGACGTACCGCGATCAGACTGGTCAGCGTATCCAGCTGTTCGGTGGCATGAGTGCGATGAAACCGGATAGAACGGCGTTTTAAAGCTGAAAAATATTGGGAATGATCTACCAGTTTTAAAAGCTGAGCCTGAATCTCGCTGGCTGATACAGGCACAGTCAATTGCTTTTCATCGATCAGCCAGTTAATTCCTTCGCTACGCCATAAACGGGTCAGAAAATCATAATCCGATTCATTAGATTGCATTACAAAAGGCCGGACATCATAGTCCCGGCTGAGTCCTGTCAAATCCAGGCTGAGACTGGCCGCGAATAATGCACTTCTGTTTTGCCATTCACTGAACAGGATTTCGCTGATCTCGCGCACCGTCTTGTTCATAAAAACCCGACTGTTACGGCGCTTCTGCCAGAGCACAGTCGCGTCATTCAGCGTCAGTTTATACAGGGTCAAAGCTCCATCATTCTGTCCTTGGCTGGCTGCAGTAATAATGCCCGTAGTCCGGAAAAGTTCACCCCGGTCTGTGACCTGGTCAATGGCCACCCGACAGCCGATAAACTGTTTCAAGGCAATATGAGCATGAGTGGAAAGACAGATCAATTCAGCCTGCAGGCCTTGATTGATCTGATGCTGACCCTCAATCCGCTGAATCAAAACCTGATGATTTAAAGGAGGATGTGAAAACTGTAAATGTAGCGCACGATGCTTTAGCTTAAGCCCGAGCTGCTCCAGCAGCATATGGATAGGTTTTGGCATTTTATAGTTATAATTTTAAGCTTTATTATTGTGCGGCAGATTTTAGGAAAAGTTATCCATTTCGTCCAGTTCACGATGCATTTCACATAATTAGGCCTTTAATTTATGGCCCTTCAATTAAAAATCTTAAATCGCATGTGGTACATTTTAATTAAAAATAGTACTCATTATTCCCTATTTTTCTGATTATCCCGTGCGAAACTTGCTGCTACACTAAGTCAAATCTCATTCTTCAAGGCCAAGGACATGCTGGAACTCCCTTCTAAATTACCTGATTTGGGCGTGACTATTTTTAGTACCATGTCTGCCTTGGCACAAAAACTGGGAGCTTTGAATCTTTCTCAAGGATTTCCGGATTTTACAGCGCCTCCTGCCTTGATTGAAGCTTTAAACCGGGCTAGCCAGAACGGATTTAACCAGTATGCTCCCGGAGATGGTCTGCCAGTCTTGCGAAGTCTGGTGGCAGATCTCTATCAACAGCGTGATCAACTGATTATTGATCCTGTCGAGGAAATCACGATTACCCCTGGAGCCACGATTGCGATTTTTTGTGCCATTCAAGCCACGGTGCGCGCCGGGGAAGAAGTGATTATTTTCGATCCAAGCTACGACAGTTATGGACCTGCGGTACAACTGGTCGGGGCAAAGCCAGTGCATATTGCTTTGCAGCAGCCTGATTTTTCTGTGGACTGGAATCAGGTCAAAGATGCCATTAATGACCGTACCCGCATGATTGTCGTGAATACTCCACATAATCCGAGTGGGAGTGTCTGGTCCAAGGCAGACTGGCAACAACTGATCGAGCTGATTCGCGAGCGCAATATTGTGGTGCTGTCCGATGAAGTCTATGAACATCTGGTTTTTGATGGCATTCAGCACTATTCGGCCTGGTCATTTCCAGAACTTCGTGAGCGTAGTTTTGTGATTGGTTCTTTTGGTAAAACCTTCCATGTCACTGGCTGGAAAACCGGATTTTGTATTGCTGCACCGGCACTCATGAAAATGTTCAGACAGATTTATCAGTTTGCCAGTTTCTGCGGTGTGACGCCCGTTCAGGTTGCCTTGGCGGAATATATGCAACTGCATCCTGAGCATATACCTGAACTGTCCTCTTTCTATCAAAACAAACGAGATTTATTTAACTCATCCATTGAAATGTCACGCTTTAAGTGGACACCTTCTCAAGGAACTTATTTCCAGAACTTAGATTATTCAGAGATTCGGCCTGAGCTCGATGATTTGTCCATGTGTCATTTTCTGGCAGAACAACATGGGATTGTCGCGATTCCAGTCTCCGCGTTCTACCAGCATCCCCCTGCAGATTTACGTCTGCTCAGGTTCTGCTTTGCAAAAAAAGAACAAACCTTGATCCAGGCAGGTCAAATTCTTTCAAAGGTTTAACTCATTTTTTAACTAAAAATCTCATAAAATAAATGCCTTAGTTACTTAAAAGCTAAGGCTTTTTTTTACATTCTGCCGAATAATAGCTGCATCAATAAATAGATGATAATTCAATCACAGGATGTCGCATGGCACAGCACTCACTGATTCATCAACAGAATTTATGGAAAGCCTTTCTGGTTTTTCTGTTGCCATTAATTGCGACCAATATCCTGCAAAGTCTCTCCGGCACGATCAATACGGTTTTTGTGGGACAAATGCTCGGAGTGAATGCGATTGCTGCTGTTGCCGTTTTTTTCCCGATCCTGTTTTGTCTCATGGCCTTTGTGATTGGCTTATCTGCCGGTTCTACCGTATTGATTGGACAGGCTTGGGGTGGAAAAAATATAGAAAAAGTGCGCTGTGTGGTCGGTTCAACTTTATTTATGACCTTGATTGGCGGCAGCTTGATTGCACTTTTTGGGGTGATTTTTGCTGAGAATATTCTTTTGGCGCTTGGCACAGATCCGGATGTGATGCATTTGTCCTTACCCTATGTGCAATGGATGCTGGCGGGTAGTCCCTTAATTTTTATCTATATTATTTATACCTCCATCTTGCGCGGCGTTGGGGATAGTACCACACCCTTGTTTGCTTCCGCACTTACCATTGGGGTGGGTTTGGTGGTGACACCGGTACTGATTGCCGGTTATTTTGGATTTCCTAAAATGGGCATTATCTCGCCGGCGATTGCCACCATTCTGGGAAATCTGGCGGTCCTGTTGTTTTTAATCCTGTATTTGAATCATAGGCAGCATCCGCTCAAGCTGGACTGGGCCTTATTAAAAAATATTCGTCATCAGCCACAGTTGAGCAGAATGATCTTGAAACTGGGGGTTCCTACTGGTGTGCAAATGGTCACGACTTCAGTTGCCGGACTGGTGATTGTCGGACTGGTCAACCGCTATGGCGCAGAAGCAACAGCGGCCTATGGCGCGGTAAATCAGGTCTTAAATTATATTCAATTTCCCGCTTTGTCGATTGCGATTGCCGCGTCTGTATTTGGTGCTCAAGCGATTGGCGCAGGTAAATCAGATTTGCTCAATAAAGTTACCCGGACTGCGTTAAGTATGAATATCCTGTTTACCGGCGGTCTGGTGATTCTGGCCTATCTGTTCTCCAAATACCTGATGGCCTTATTTATTACCGATCCTAAGGTCGTAGTACTGGGACAACAACTGCTGTTTATTGTGCTGTGGTCAATTCTGTTTTTTGGCGCCAGTGCCATTTTTGCTTCGATCATGCGTTCAAGTGGTACGGTGACCGTACCAATGCTGATCAATATTTTTGCCATTCTCTGTATTGAAGTTCCCGCCGCTTATCTGTTTAGCCGGTGGTGGGGCTTGGAAGGTATCTGGTATGCCTATGCATTGGCCTTTGTCAGCCTATGTATTTTGCAGGGACTGTATTATCAGTTTGTTTGGAAGAAAAAGACCATTGAAACCTTGATCTAGATAAAAAGTTTATAACTCAAAAGCCTTAAAATACCTCAGATACTGACTTGCCAAAGAGTCAGATTATGATTATCGTCATAAAAGAAAACCCGCTTTCGCGGGTCTATTTTACAATTTCTTAAGCAGAATTTTTCTTCTTTTTGCCAAACTGGGTCGCCAGTGCAGTGACATGCTGATAACCGGTCGGCAAGATTCGCTGAATCAGGTCAATCGCTTTGGCATCATTGCCGATGAGCAGACGGCGCTTGTCTTTTTGTACCGCCTCCAGAATTTGACGGGCAGCTTCTGCAGGTGAACAACGCAATAATTTATTAAAATTACGGGCCGATTTTTCCGGATTCATACCTAAAGTGAGCAGGCTGTTATTCATTTTTGCTGCATTGGCAATGTTGGTACGGATGCCGCCCGGATGTACACACAGTGCACTCACCCCACAATTTTCCAGATCCAGTTCCTGACGCAGGGATTCGGTAAAACCACGCACTGCAAACTTGGTCGCATTATAAGCAGACTGGGTCGGTTGAGCAGTCAGACCAAACAGGCTGGAAATATTGATGATATGGCCATCGCCAGTTTTCTTGATCAAAGGCAAAAATTCTTTGGTACCGTAAACCACACCCCAAAAATTGATCCCGACAATCCATTCCAGTTCTTCATAAGACGCCCCTTCCACAGTTGAACCCAGTGCGACGCCAGCATTATTAAAGATCATATTTACACTACCATGATCCTGTTCGACCTGTGCCGCCCAGTTACGCACCTGTTCCAATTCAGCTACGTTTACTTTCTGAATGGTGACACGGACATCACTCTCTTTGAGCAATTCGAGCGTTTGCGCCAGCCCCTGTTCATTGATATCACTCAGTGCCAAATGACAACCCTGCTGGGCCAGCAATACTGCCAGTTGCTGACCAATACCTGAACCGGCACCGGTAATCGCAGCGACTTTATTTTTAAAATTTTTCATTCAATTTCCTTATGTAAAGAACTGCCATTCCATGACAGCAGGATCTTGTTCTGTTGTTTCAGGAACTAGCACAGATTCTCAATATAGTTTTGACAACATAGATTGTCAATAATTATCCCATGTCCTTAGAGGCCAAATTTCAGGGGAGCATTTCTATATAGGTCTAAGCGTGATTTATTGCTAAGATATTCAAAATCTTCGCAGATGAGCACACAGGCCTTATGACCGATTCAATCGACTCAGCAGAAAAATCACGACCCTCCAAAACCAAGGAACGTCAGTTTAAAGGCCTGTCAATGGCTGAACGGCAGCAGGTACGTCGTGAAAAGCTGATCGAAGCGGGGATTGAAGCCTATGGTAGTTATGGTTTTTTTTCAGTTACCGTCAAAGATATCTGCAATGAAGCCAAACTGACCGAGCGCTATTTTTACGAATCTTTCAAGAAAAGCGAGCATCTGTTTCAGACCATTTTCTTGCAACTGATTGATGAGCTGCAACAGAATGTCATGCAGGCTATGATGCAGGCCTCGACCGATCCAAAAAAAATGATCGAAGCCGGTTTGACAGCCCTACTCACCACCTTGCGTGACAATCCACGTATGGCCAGAATCATTTATATTGATGCCATGCTGGTACAGGAGCTGCATAATCAGGCCACTATCCATGAAACCATGTCACGTTTCGACCGGATGATTCACGCCTTCGTCATGTTGATGATGCCGCAGTTAAATCGTAGTGAGCAGGAAATTTCCCTGGTGTCGACCGGCTTAAATGGTTATGTCACCCAAATTGCCATTCGTTGGGTGATGAGCGGTTTTAAGCATTCGCTTGAGGAAGTTTTATCGTCGTGCAGTGTAGTTTTTTTGGCGCTGCTCGAGTCATTTTCAGAGAAAAAATAGCTGTTAAATCCTGTGCTTAATAGGCTTTCCTGCATTTACCAGTGAGTTGAAGATTTATGCTGCACTACGGAAATGAGTAAAATTAATTTATGATTTTTTAACAAGTTTCTGCTCTATATTTGTCACAAATCTTTTCGAATTTCAGCAGTTTTTCCCTTTCTGCAATGATACTGTCATAATTAGTCTTTGTAATAAGCCTGTCATAAATATAAAACGGTTCACCGTTTACATGAAATAGGGTATTGCGTTGTGAAAGATGACTACATATTAATCGTCGATGACGAGCTCCCGATTCGGGAAATGATCCATACCTCTCTGGATATGGCCGGTTTTCAATGCTTACAGGCAGAAGATGCCAAGCAGGCGCACCAGATGATTGTGGATCAGCGTCCGGCATTAATTTTGCTGGACTGGATGATGCCGGGTGGTGTTAGCGGTGTGGATCTGTGTCGTCGTCTGAAACGTGATGAAAGCCTGTCAGAAATTCCGGTGATCATGCTCACAGCGCGCGGTGAAGAAGACCACAAGGTACAAGGTCTGGATGCCGGTGCCGATGACTACATGACCAAGCCATTCTCGACCCGGGAACTGGTCTCCCGGATTAAAGCAGTACTGCGCCGTGCTAATGCCTTGAGCGGTGAAAAAACTATTGATGCCAATGGCCTGATTCTGGATCCGGTCAGCCAGCGGGTAAATTTTGGTAACAACATTCTGGAAATGGGGCCGACTGAATATCGTTTGCTAGCATTCTTTATGACCCATCCGGAACGTGCCTATACCCGTGCGCAATTGCTGGATCAGGTTTGGGGCGGTAATGTTTATATTGAAGACCGAACCATCGATGTGCATATCCGCCGGTTGCGTAAAGTGCTGGAACCTTATGGTGTAGACCGTTTTGTACAGACCGTTCGCGGAACAGGGTATCGATTCTCGACCCGTTCAGATGTTGCTTTAGGTTAAATATCTTTTAAGGTAAATCTTGTTTTATGTATGAACCCTACCCTGTCCCCGAACTGGCACGCGAACACAAAAGAATCCTTTACAGCAGTTTATGGGATTTTGCGAAGCAGGATTTACGCTTACTGGCTTTTTTCCTGATTATCGCCAGCTTTATCGGTTTTGGGATTGGGTATTTCTGGATTTGTATCGTAATTGCCTTCGTGGCGTTCTTTGCGACCCAAATGCGTTCCTTATATCTGGTCAATGAATGGATTTCCAATCGCCCTTATGATGTTCCACCGAATATTGGCGGGATTTGGGGTGCGCTACTTTTCAATGTTTATCGCGCCCAACGTCAGGAACGGATTGTTCAGGCGGAAATGGTCGAACTGATTGATCGTGCACAATCTTCGCTGGTGGCCTTGCAAGAAGCCGTGGTACTACTTGATGAAAACCAGCAGATTGAATGGTGGAATCCGGCGGCCGAACGTCTGCTCGGAATCTCTAGTGATGACCGTCGCCGTAATATCCTGACCTTGCTACGCCAACCGAGCTTTATCGAATACTATCACCATATTGATGAATCTCCCGACGGCCTGAAAATGCGTTCTTCGCTGTTTGAAGACCATTATGTACAGGTGAAAATGACCCGTTTTGGCGGGGAAAGTCGGGTTCTGGTCGCTTATGATGTGACCCGGATGCACAATCTCGAACAGATGCGAAAGGATTTTGTCGACAATATTTCACATGAACTGCGCACTCCTTTGACCGTGCTCAGTGGCTATATTGAAACCTTTACCGATCAGGAAGATATCAATCCACGCTGGAAACGCGCCTTTGATCAGATGCAGTCACAGACCCGACGCATGAATGCACTGGTCAACGACCTGCTGCTGCTGTCACGTCTGGAAAATGATAAGAATATTGCCAAAAACCAGATCATTGAAATGCCGAGTCTGATGAATCAGCTGTTCGATGATGCACAGGCCTACAACATTGATTATGGTCATACCCTGAATCTGGACATTGACAGTCATTGCGATCTGATCGGTTCAGATATGGAACTGGCCAGTGCCTTTAGCAACCTGATTACCAATGCCATCAAGTACACGCCTAAAGGCGGCACCATCACCATCGGCTGGCATGATGATGGTGAATCGGCCTATTTTGTGGTGCAAGATAACGGTATCGGGATTGATCCCAAGCATCTGCCACGTTTGACCGAACGTTTTTACCGCATCGATTCAGACCGCAGCCGACGTACTGGTGGTACCGGTTTGGGACTTGCCATCGTCAAACATGTGCTGATGCAACATCAGGCACATCTGGAAATTGAATCCAAGGAAAACCAAGGTTCCACTTTTAAGGTAGTTTTCCCCAAAGAACGTCTCAGCTTCCCGGACTAATCTCATAAAACCAAAAAAGGTGCCATCGGCACCTTTTCTGTTAAGAGCTGATCTGTTTTTCTTTGGACAATGCACGCGCATAGGCAGCACGTTGCGAGACCCGCTTCAGATAGGCTTGAATGGCAGGATAGCTTTGACCCGTCCGGCTCTGCATGGCCTCCAAAGGAAAACTCATCTGAATGTCGGCAAAACTGAAATGACCGGCAAAATAATCATGCTCGCTCAAATAGCTTTCCAGAAACTGGATATGATCTTTTAAACGGCTCTGTACAAACTGTTTCTTCACTCCATCGCAGATTTTCTTGGCCACAGGCCGAATCAGCAACGGGGTATGTTTAGGTACAGTGGTCATCACCAGTTGCATCACCAGCAGCGGCATCAATGAGCCTTCCGCATAGTGCATCCAGTAAAGGTACTGGGCCTTGTCGGCAATATCTTCTGGGCGAAACTGCTGCTTTTCATCATAAGTTTCCTGTAAATATTCCAGGATCGCCGCAGATTCTGCCAGTACCTGCGACTGATCGACCAGAATCGGCGCCTTGCCCAGCGGATGGATCTGTTTTAAGGCCGGTGGCGCTGAAAGATTGGGCTGGCGCTTATAGTATTTAACTTCGTAATCCAGTCCTAATTCTTCCATGGCCCACAGGATACGAAATGATCGTGATTGTTCGAGATGATGTAAAACACGCATATTAGACTCATGATTTTATTGTTCTTGCTCACTGAGCATAGCAAAAAGCAGCCGAATATAGCTCAATTTTTGATGACTGTAATGATATGTATCCTATGTTTCAGAGTCACTATTTGAGTTCACCTCAGACAGTGCTCCATATTCCCATCATTTTTAGCATTTATCGGGAAGCACGCATCTGGTCTGGAAATGCAGGCGCTTCTAAACGTGGCCCATCATAGGCAGGAATAGAACCAAAACGTTCATGACCTTCAATCCATTGTTCCCGCGCAACTTTAAGTTCCTCTGTCGTGCGTCCTACCAGATTCCACCACAGTAAAATCGGGCTTTCAAATGGTTCCCCACCAATCAATAACACCCGACTCCCGGCATGAATTTCAGTATTGACCTGCTGTAACCCCGGCTCAAGGATCAGCATATTATCTTCAGTCAGTTCATGCCCATTAATGCTGGCCGTACCTTCCAAGACCATAAAGCCATATTCAAATTTCGGATTCAGCGGCAAGCGCGCACTAGTACTTTGAGCTGCATACAAGTCTACTCCGAGCAGTTCGCTATGCACTTTAACTGGTGATCTCGTTTTTAAATATTCTCCGACCAGCACGGTAAACTCGATGCCTTGCTCATTTATGACCGGCAATTCAGGATAATGTTCAAAACCCGGCGCCATATTGATCTTGTCATCCGGCAAGGCAATCCATAACTGCGCTGCATGCATATGCGTTTCACTCTCGGGAGAGACTTCGGTATGTGAAATGCCATAGCCCGAGGTCATCAGATTGACCTGTTTGGGGCGAATCAACTGCTGATTCCCCAGACTGTCATTGTGCATCATGCTGCCCTCGATCATCCAGGTAAAGGTCTGCAGACCAATGTGTGGATGTGGTCCGATATCCAGGCCATCTCCTTGCGGGAAAATGGCCGGACCCGCATGATCCAGAAAACACCAGGCACCAATCATGCGCTTATGCCGGCTCGGCAAGGCGCGTTTAATCACGGTGCCCTGCCCGATTTCTGCGCGACGTAAAGGAAACTCCTGAATAAACTGATTCACATACTTTTCACAATCATCGGAATTCGACAGTTCAATATCACTATTATTCGACATGGTTGAGCTTACCTCGGCATTTTCATTCTACTTTTTGAGTGGGTGAGACATGCATTTGACCGATTCAAGATGCCCCTCTATTCAGGACAATGTACAGGGTCTATAAGCAAAATCTATCCTTGGAAATATTTAGATACGTATAAAACTCCTCACTAGTCCCATCAATTTAAATCCTGAAAGGTTGATGAGATTTGTATCCAAAGCCCCCCAAACTTGAGTTTTAGCAAGGCAATCATGATTTATGCATATAGCGTCATGAGTTTAAATAAACTGAAGATCAAAAAATGTCATTCATGTTTCACGTGAAACGAATCAATAACAACCAAAGATTCCCATGAATAAGATGATTATTCATTTATTTCAATCACTTTCAATTTTACAAAACACAAATTTTGTTACGTTTTAGCTTTAAAAACTTCCCGGATACCCAATTTTTGGGAGGTTATTTTTTACTCAATCACGGCATAATAGGCACCTATAAAAATAATACTGGACCAGGACATGTCTGCTCAGAATGAGAATATATATTCAACGGCGAATGTATCTTTTCAAAATTCGACGACCGATAAATTACTGAAATTATCTGAATGTGATCTGCAAAACCGTCAGCTGATTGAACAGGCACTGACAGATCCTCATGCCCGTATTCCTGCCACGTTTCAGCAGTATTTTCATGATTATGTCTATACGCATAGTCATCATAACTTGCGTCAAATTAACTATCTGGCGCAAATTGCCTTTTTACTGTATTTCTTTGCCGATATCCTGATTATTCCAGACATGTTTTTTATTTCTGGTCTGATGCGCGTCGTTCTGGTTCTGGGCGCGATGTTTTGCTGTTATTACCTGTTTAAAAAACATAAAAATATTCAGATTCTGGACAGAATCTTGCCTATAGGCACCACTGTGGCTGCAGCGGCCTGGATTGGCTTACTCGCGCTTTCAACCAGTCCCCATGTTGCCACCTATATTTATGCCTCTACGATCTTTATTCTCATCGCCAATCTCTGTGTGCAGACCCAGTTTAAAGTCGCAGTCTATTGCTCTATCTTGATCGCCCTGTTTATCATGCTTGGGGTGACCCAGTTCATGAGTGCATCTCAAGCCTTTATTTTTAGCGTAGTCTTTAGTCCACTCTGGTTTTTTAGCATTTATATTAACTGGAATAATATTCTGAATGTTCGGCGTTCTTTTTTGCGCTCCCTGCTTGATGAATGGAACTATCAAACCTTAAAGAATCTGGCACATACCGATGATTTGACCCAGCTCTACAACCGTCGCCATTTTGTCGATATGGCTGAACGCTCTATTCATCAATGGCCTAAACATGCCAGTAGCTGCCTGCTGATGTTTGATGTGGATCATTTTAAAAATATTAATGATAGCTATGGGCATGATATCGGTGATCGGGTGCTACAACTGATTGCTGAAGTGACCCGTAAAGAAATGCGGCATAGCGATGTACTGGCACGTTTTGGCGGAGAAGAGTTTATCGCCCTCCTGGAAGATACTCAGCTGCAAGATAGCCTGGTGATTGCAGAACGAATTCGTTGTGCAATTCAAAAACAGTACATTTATGTCGAACCCAATCATGCCATCCGGTTCACCATTTCGATCGGTGTAGCAGAACTGGAATCCCATACCCAGACTCTGGAAGATCTGATCAAACAGGCCGATATCGCCTTATATCAGGCCAAGAAGTCTGGCCGAAACCGGATTGAGGTCTATCATCCGGATATGCTGAACAAGTCCAAGTCTGCGACAGAAAATCCCTGGAATGTATTTAAGCCAAGCACTCAGCCGGCCCAGTCAACGGCGAATTAAAGCTGAATCATTAGTCTGTTCTATAAGCTAGAATCATTCTTAGAATGCGTTAATCGGGAATTTCATTTTATAAAATAAATTTGATTCTTCCACTTTTAAAATATCAAACAAAAGAATAGAATATTTTTTATACAACTATATATAAATTTCATCTTATTCATTTTTATATATTTTAATTTGGGAAGGCTGCATGCCGCATGATAACGAAAAAGAATCACGTACCCTGATTCAGGAGGCTCTTCAAGATCCGCCTGTTCGTATTCCTGCGCCTTTAAAACCAGCCTATTATGCCCCTCAAAAAAAGCTCACTTTAAAATACTTATTACAGGTTAATTTATTCGCACAGCTGGCATATGCCTCTTATACCCTTGCCGATATTCTGGTGCTGAATGATATTCTCACGTTACTCATTTTGACCAAAATCAGCTATACCATCCTGATCGTACTGATCACGATCTGGATGTATCACTCTTACCGCAATTTACCTGTGTTTGATTTACTCTTACCTACCTCAATTATTGGCGCAAGTGCCATCTGGTTTTTTAATCTAAACCAGTCCGAAAGTACCTATACCCTCATTTATCAATATGCCTCCTTGGTCTTTATTGTGTTGGCCAATTTATGTGTGCAGATCCGGTTCTGACCGTCTTTGATTACTTCAAGCCTGATTACTTTGATGATTTACATCGGTGTATATTTCAATACTCGATCTGACCTGTACCAGATGTTTTTATTTTCCCTGATTTATCTGCCGGTATTGACCTTCAGTCTTTATATTAGCTGGAGCTCGACCTTAAAATCACGCATGGTATTCTTGCAGCATACCTTGAATGAATATAACCGGCAGGCCTTTGAAAATATGGCCCATACCGATTCCCTCACCGGCCTGAATAACCGTCGCTGTTTTGAATATCTCGCACAGCAACTGGTACAACAGAATTTTGATCAACCGGTGCCTATGAGTTTACTGGTCTTTGATGTCGATCATTTTAAGCAGATTAATGATCGTTATGGTCATGATATCGGAGATCAGGTCTTACAGACGATTGCCCTAAGTACACGCAGCGAAATGCGGCAGCATGATATTTTGGCACGCTATGGGGGGCGAGGAATTTATTGCATTTTTACCCGAAACCTCTCTGGATGAAGCGCTAAAAGTTGCCGAGCGTTTAAGGCATAAAATTGAAAATATTGTGATCGATCTGGACAATCAACATCGTTTCAGTTTTAGCATTTCGATTGGTGCTGCCATTCTGGAAAGCTGTGAAACTGATTTATTGGCCCTAATTAAACAGGCCGATATTGCCTTATATCAGGCTAAAGCCAATGGACGGAATCGGGTTGAAGCTTATGATCCAGATCTGGAGCAAAGTTTAGCTGAAGAGATGCAAAACTGGCAGGTGAAACCGGCTTAGAGTCTTATTCAGAAGACCATAAAAAAGAGCGCCGAAGCGCTCTTTTTTATTTGGTTGCATCTGATAAATCAGATACTGCCGCGCGCATAGCGCTTGGCGTAATTTAGGCGGACAGCAGTGCTGTCCGAAACCCCTAAATTACTCCCATTCAATCGTTGCTGGTGGTTTAGACGATACGTCATACACAACACGAGAAACGTCAGCAATTTCATTCATGATACGCGTAGAGATTTTGTCTACTAGTTCATATGGAAGATGCGCGAAGCGAGCTGTCATAAAGTCCACCGTTTCCACCGCACGCAGTGCAATTACCCATGCATAACGACGACCATCACCTACAACACCTACCGATTTCACTGGCTGGAATACCGCAAATGCTTGAGCAGTCTTGTCATACCAACCGCTGTCACGCAGTTCCTGCATGAAGATGTCATCTGCAAGACGTAAAATGTCTGCATATTCTTTTTTCACTTCACCCAAGATACGCACACCTAGACCTGGGCCTGGGAATGGATGACGGTAGATCATGCTGTGTGGCAAACCTAAAGTCGTACCCAATTTACGTACTTCATCTTTGAATAAGTCACGTAATGGTTCAACCAGTTCAAATGCTAGGTCTGCTGGTAAGCCGCCCACATTGTGGTGCGATTTAATCACATGCGCCTTGCCCTGCTTGCTTGCAGCAGATTCAATCACGTCCGGATAAATCGTACCTTGTGCAAGGAATTTTACGCCATCTAATTTACGTGCTTCTTCAGCGAAGACAGCAATAAATTCACGGCCAATAATTTTACGCTTAGCTTCAGGATCAACTTCACCTGCAAGTGCAGTCAGGAAACGCTCTTCAGCAGCAGCACGAATAACGCGGATACCCATGTTATCAGCAAACATTTGCATCACTTGATCGCCTTCGTTCAAACGAAGCAGACCATTGTCTACAAACACACAAGTCAGCTGATCACCAATTGCTTTATGCAACAGCGCTGCCACTACAGATGAATCCACACCGCCAGAAAGACCAAGTAATACTTTTTCATCACCAATCTGTTGACGAAGCTGTTCTACACGTAGATCAATAATGTGTTCTGGCGTCCATAGACCACGACAACCACAAATTTGATGAACGAAGTTCGACAGTAATTCTGCACCTTTAGAAGTATGTGTCACTTCAGGATGGAACTGAATACCATAGAAACGGCGAGTTTCGTCAGAAACCATCGCAATTGGACAGCTAGGAGTTTGTGCAGTGATCTGGAAGCCTTCTGGAATACGGGCAACCTTGTCACCATGGCTCATCCAGACATGCAGCTGGTTTTCACGGTCCTGTAAATTACCGATCAGCTTGTCACGTACGACAATATCTACTTCTGCATAGCCAAACTCATGTACATGACCCGGCTCAACTTTACCGCCAAGCTGTTCACACATGGTTTGCAGGCCATAACAAATACCCAATACCGGCACACCAAGTTCGAATACCACTTGCGGCGCACGCGGGCTGCCTTCAAGGTGAACGCTCTCAGGTCCACCAGACAAGATGATACCGTTTGGATTAAATGCACGAATGTCTTCTTCAGACATATCATAGGCATACATTTCAGAATATACACCAGCTTCACGAACACGACGTGCGATGAGCTGACTATATTGAGAACCGAAATCCAGAATCAGGATACGATCTTCAGTAATTTGAGTATTGGTAGTCATGACGAACAACTATGAAAGGCAAACGAAAGATAAGCGCCGTATTCTAGCATTTTTCTTGCGTTTAAGCACACTATTCCAAAGTGATTAAATATTAAACAGTTAAGAAATTTTAGAAAATAATGGCCTGCTCTTCAGCTGACAACATGCAGAGATCAACGATAAACCCGACAAACAAGCCGCAAATAGTCGACTTTTATTACTGACTTTCATGCCCCGGGCTGCTAGGATTTGAGCATACTTTTGCTTGTACTGGGCTCATGGAACTGATCGATTTTATCTTGCATGTGGATGATCACTTGCTTGAATTTATCACCAATTACGGGATCTGGATTTATGCCATTCTTTTCCTGATTATCTTTGTGGAAACAGGTCTGGTGGTCATGCCATTCCTGCCCGGCGACAGCTTGTTATTTGCAGCAGGGGCATTGGCAGCTTCTACCGGTGCAATGGATCCCTGGGTGCTGATTCCGCTCTTGTTTGTTGCGGCAGTCTTGGGCGACACCCTAAATTACCATATTGGTAAATATATTGGGCCACGGGTTTTCGAAATTGAATCACGTTTCATCAATAAAAAGCACTTATTGGCGACTCAGCAATTCTTTGCCAGACATGGCGGTAAAACCATTATTTTTGCGCGTTTCGTGCCTTTTGCCCGTACCTTTGCACCCTTTGTCGCCGGTGCTGGCAGCATGAATTACAAATATTTCCTGACCTATAATGTGGTCGGTGCATTCGCCTGGATTGGCTCCTTTGTCATTTTGGGCTATCTGTTTGGCAACATGCCGATCGTGAAAGACAACTTCACCTATCTGATTTTCGGCATCATTATTTTAAGTGTATTGCCAGGCGTGATTGGCTTTATTCAGCAAAAACTCAAAAAAAGTAAAACAGCTTAAGAACTTTTTACATTAAGATTTTTTTACACTCTGTGCGTTTAATCCCAAAGCTTGATCAGAAGTGGGATCAGACAAAGCAGGACAAATAAAGCCGCGCCTTTATAAATGAGGCCGGCTTTTATTTTTTCAGATTGACTGGTAAGAATTGCTTGACCAAAGACCATCCAGAAAATCCCGACCGGAACGGTGCTCAAGCTAAAGGCAGCAAAAACCAGAACGAAGTTGGTCGGACTTTGCCAGGTTTCCATCGGTAAAATTCCGGAGGCCAACAGTGCTGCTTTGGGATTTTTTAGGGTAGTTGTAAACATTTGCCAGGGGCGAATCTGCGGATGGTTCTTGCTGTAGCGTTCTAACTGATGAGCCTTATATAAATGCAAGGTCATCCAGCCCACACAGATGGTACTCAGTACATAGACCAAGCCTTTAAAATTTGGCCAGATCGGTGACACCAGATGAATCAACAAGGCCCAAACATTAATGGCATAAAAATAGCCCAGCAAAATGGCAGGAAGACAGAGACTGGTTTTGGCCTGCCCCTGCTGATGAGTAGAGCTGGCCACCAAGGCATTGGCGGGCCCTGGAACCATCAGCACAGCAATAAGTCCTAAAACAAATAACCAATTTTCAATCATCGCAATGAACTTTTCCGGGCCAAGGTTGTAGCTTAATCAATATGTGAGTGTGATAACAAGCTTATAAATTTCAGATTTTTATACAGCCTGGTCAATTTCCAGTGAGTTTTATCTTAATTTAAGCCACACTTTTCTTGTTTAAAGCAATAAAAAATGCCGACCTGAAGTCAGCATTTATCTGTTTTATATTGAATGATTTATTTAGGCGTCGGCTGCCGAACGATGATCGGACAGTTCTTATAACGCGCGGCCTGTACAATCGCTTCCTGCTCGCCTAAAAGCCGTGCCAGTTCGGTTCTTTTGGTATCGGATGACTGTCCCATATTAACTGAAACACTCGGACCAATACCCCAGCCACCGCGACTGCCCCAGCCACCGCCAAGACCAACGCCCACACCGACGCCAGTACGTTTCGGTGGCTCAACGCCATTGTCGATATACTGTTGAATACGGTTATATTCACCCTGTAGTTGCGAACAACCCAAGGTCTGATACAGGGTTGGCGACACATAAGTCGGTTTTACCGTCGTTGCACAGGCACTCATTAATGCAAGTGCAGCAATACTCAGGCTTATTTTCACAAGTTTCATAGCTAACTCGATCTTAATTCTGCTCTATCTCATTGAACAACGATTGATAGGCCTGAGTCAATTTATGATCAGTAGCCAAATGAATCAAAGGCTGATTTTTCTGATGAGATTCTTTCATCAAGATCGACGGTGGCAACATACTGTCGAGGACCGGCAAGCCTTCATCTTTGAGCTGCTGTACCACTTCACGCGGCAATTTGGCCTGTGCCTGAAACTGGTTCACGACAATCCCTTCGATTTCCAGCCCTTCATTATGGTCATCTTGGGTTTCAATGACATTTTCAATCAGGGTCTGTAAAGCACGTTTAGAAAACACGTCACAGTCGAAGGGAATCAGGACGCGGTTTGCCGCAATAAGTGCAGAAAGGGTAAAGAAATTAAACGCAGGTGGTGTATCAATAAACACCCGGTCATAATGTCCCGATAGCTGTTGCAAGGCATCTCTTAACTTGTAGATCTTGTGCTTGGACTCCAATGCATGGGCCAATGCACCCAGCGTTGGACTGGCCGGAATAACATCGAGATGTTTAAAAGAAGATTGATGCACATAGCTTTCCAGGCCTTTGCTACGACTTTTTAAAATCGAGCCAATGGCATTGCCGAGCAAGCCCTTGCTTTGCTGATTGCCGAGTACATCTTCAAAATAGTTTTCGATATTCGGTTCGAGTGCCGGCTTGTCACTAGAATACGTCGCATCATCACCCAGCACATACTGGCTGGAGTTGGCCTGCGGATCCAGGTCAATTAATAAAGTCTTTAAGCCCTGATGTGCACTGATTGCTGCCAGATTGACGGTAATACTCGACTTGCCTACCCCACCCTTTTGATTAAATACCACACGTGTACGCATGTTCCCTCCTCACATTTTTAATTACTTTTACCACATTTGTATTTTTTAATTATTTGCATGGGCTGGCTGTGCTGATCATCACAGCCAGCCTGCTTTTAGCCAAAATTCGGCTTGATCATCACCAAAGCCAGAATAGACACCAATGAAACCACAGCAATAAATAAGCCAGCACGACGCTGCGACAGCAAAATCGAATCATCTTTCTTATAGGCTTTGCCTAGTGAGGACACCAGCACCAAAAATAAAATGACTTTGGCATAGAACCAAGGCTGTACATCAAAGTCTTTGAGGACGAGCGATACAATACCGGTCAGTGCAATTACCGTGATGGCTAAATGCTGTAAAGCCACTAGTGCTGTACGTGCCACCGGATTAGGTAAATTCCCTTGTGTACCGACAAACAAAGTTAATGCGCGGGCAAGAATGGCGACAATGGCCAGTCCTGCTGCCGACATATGAATAATCTTAACTAAAAGTTGGGTTTCCATCATGTCCTCTAGTTTTTAGATGCGTGTGCACAAGCAGGGCTCGTCGTGTCCTGACCTGCCCATTCTTCAGGCAAAAATGCATGAATGGCCAGCGCATGAATCTTGTCTTTTGACAGCAGATCACCCGCAGCAGCATAAACCTTCTGATGACGCTGGACTGGACGTAAACCCTCAAAAGCCTGACTCACAATCACGGTTTTAAAATGCGATTCTTTTCCCGGAAAATAACCGCCATGACCCGAAGATTCATTCACTACTTCCAAATGTGTTGGGGATAATTGCGCCAAACGATCTTTCAGTTGTTGTTCTAAGCTCATGGTCTGACTCCAATCTTCAAAAATATAGTCCCAGTATACCTTGTTCTGCTGAGTATTTCGGTAATCTGTTCAAGTGCAATCCGTTGATTGTGACGAAATTTCATTGATTTCTATATGAATATTGGTTATTTATTGTCTGGTCTACAGCATTTTGCTTTTATTTTATGCAATTGATGCAAGATTTTTAACAAAGGTGTTGACCACATTTTTGCATGCTGTATTATACACGGCATGCGGGAATAGCTCAGTTGGTAGAGCATAACCTTGCCAAGGTTGGGGTCGGGAGTTCGAGTCTCCTTTCCCGCTCAAAATTTTTTCATTTAGTTTTTTCATTTAAAAAACTTTATAGACTCCGCGGGAATAGCTCAGTTGGTAGAGCATAACCTTGCCAAGGTTGGGGTCGGGAGTTCGAGTCTCCTTTCCCGCTCCAGATTTAAAAAGCCCTGATCGAAAGATCGGGGCTTTTTTATTGTTGATTTTATTATACTTTTTAAAAATTCTCCTTCCTTTGTTATTCGATTCAATAAAAAATATTCTTAATGTAATTTGTATTTTGTGACCAAGATGTGACCATGGCGTGCCCACGACAATAAAGATGGTCTCAATTGACCTTAAATGCCCTCAATCGATCACCACTTTCAAAGCTTTTTTGAAGGCAAAAAAACATCCTGTTCTCTTCCAAACAAGTTGTTTTTTTCCCAAACGATCAAGGATTTGTGAGCATTTCACTTTCTGATGTGACCACTTGTGACCAAACTATTCACTAATAGATTGTTCTTTATTGTCTTTTTCAAAAACAAATAAATCCCCTACCTGCACATCCAAATAATCGAAAATCCGATCGATAGTCTCCAGATCAATTCGCGTCAACGGCTATCCTGAAAGTCATAGATCACCGCATGAACTGGATTGTACTGTGTCGTGGCATAGGCCAAAACATAACCTTTCTTCGGTTTTTTCTCATCATCCCCCATCCGCATGATGGTGACCGGCGTTTCATCTGCATGCAGCACCTGTTGTTGCAGCACCACCTGTCTTAAGGCATTGGCCAGACGTTCAAGTTCCACCCCACAGCGCCCGACCCAGTCAGATAAGGTTGATCTGGACAGATCAACACCTGCGCGTAGAAAGATTTGACTTTGACGATACAGGGGCAAATGATCGGTATATTTCGATACCAGTACATGGCTAAGCAGTTCAGGACTGGCAATCCCTTTATCAATCACATAGACCGGCATCGCTTGCTGAGTCAGGCTGTCACACTGGTCACAGACCCTGTAGTGTGACAGTCTTCAACTCGAGTCCCGTGTCTGGCTTAAGAACCAGTAAGTCGATGCTGGACCGTGAAATTGCCATTACTGCACCGATGGTAGCTGAAGGGGTAATGTCTGAGGTGGAGCTGTTAAGAATGCGTCGTCAATCTTCAGATTTGGCCCTGCAAATAGATGACAAGCGTAATCAATATGCGGCAGATGCCAATAATGAATTAGTCCGCATTGAGTCTGAATTGGCACAGGCGAAAGAAAACATGGCCATGCGTGCTGACCCTGTAGATCGCAGTTTAATTCGCGCACCCCTGCGTGGCATTGTGAAAAATATTAAAATCAACACCGTCGGTGGGGTAGTTCAGGCGGGACAGGACATCATGGAAATTGTACCGCTGGATGATAAATTACTGGTTGAAGCTTATATTCGCCCTCAGGATGTTGCTTTTGTGCATCCAGGCTTAGATGCGATTGTGAAAATTACCGCTTATGACTATTCACTTTATGGTGGCCTTGAAGGCAAGGTGACTTTAATTAGTCCAGATACTTTGCGTGATAAAACTCGCCCAAGTGAGCTGAATTTAAACCCTGATGAAGCCTACTATCGAATTTTAGTTGAAACCAGTCAGAATGCATTAACCGATAAGAATGGCAAACGGATGCCTATTATTCCAAGCATGATTGCTAGTGTCGATGTCAAAACAGGTGAAAAAACCATCCTGCAATATTTGATCAAACGATCACACGGATGAAGCAAGCCTTGCAAGAGCGTTAGGGAAAACGTTTGGAAATATCGATGTATTATTTAATAGGTCAGAAGTGAGCTATACGATTTAATCAAAAATCAATCCTTGTTAAATTAGTGCATCTAGAAACTCAAGAAAGTTATGGGCAATTTACTTGGCGCTATTTTACTGATTTTCTCCGCAGCCATCTTGTCTTTACAGACACAAAAAACCCGGCAGGTGTCGGGCTTTTCATCATTAAATTCAGGAAGCGAGCAAATTGCGCAAGACATAATGCAAGATACCACCAGCCTTAAAGTATTCCACCTCATTCAAGGTATCAATACGACACAACACTTGAAAATGGCTATAGGAACCATCGGCATGCTGCACTTCTACATCCAGCATTTGATGCGGATGAATATCATCCGACAAGCCTGAAATTGACAGGGTTTCGTGTCCAGTTAGGTTTAAGATCTGCCGGTTCTGACCCTCCACAAACTGTAAAGGTAACACCCCCATGCCGACCAGATTGGAACGGTGAATCCGCTCAAAACTTTCAGCAATCACCGCTTTGACCCCCAATAGGTTGGTGCCTTTGGCCGCCCAGTCACGTGAAGAACCGGTGCCATATTCGTTCCCGGCAATAATCACGAGTGGGGTTTGTTCTGCCTGATAGCGCATTGCCGCATCATAAATCGAGAGTTTTTCTGCACTTGGAA
>NZ_JBAPXX010000030.1:0-15305 GCF_049284435.1 Acinetobacter sp.
AACAAAGATCTGCTGTGCTTCATAATCGGCAGTATTATCTTTGAAGCTTGTAGTGTTTTGGCTGTATTGACCTTTAACTGTCCAAGCTTTTGCATTTGGAAGATTATATTCAGCACCAATTAACCAACCTTGAGCATCGTCAATATTAGCTGCTCCAGCTGCATTTCCTGCTACATTTTCAACTTCTGAAGTTTGATAAAGAGCTTTAAGCGCTAAACCACCATCTAGATTTACACGACCAATTGCACGAATGGTATTTGCAGCAGCGAACAAAGTACCACCCGTTACTTCTGGAGCAGAAGCATTATCAAAACCGCGCCCTAAGAAGTTAGTCGGAATTGCTTTGTCATAAGCAACACCTGCTACAACTACTGGGCTGTCATATACTACAGAAGCCGACCACGCATCACCTAAACCACGACCCGCAGTTTTCACTACACCTTTGTCGCTTTTGATGCCTGAAGACTCACCTGTTGCCAATAAAGCATTCACTTTAATAGCACCTTGAGGCAAGGCAATAGCTGGAGCTTCATACACTACAGCATTGGATACACGACTTTCACCCGTCATAATCCCGCCAATGTCAGCACGGTTACCAACATAGTTATTAAAAGTATCTACAGGGCTAGACAATTGTTTTAATGGAGTGTCATGTGCACCAACTTTTAAAGTACCAAGTTTTGCATCTTTTAAACCAACAAAACGGTTACGTTTAGACCAGTCATCACCCTCACCATCAGAGTTAAAAGCCCATTCAATTGCATAAATTGCACTTAGGCGATCCGTTAACTTTTCATCCCCTTTTAAACCAACGAATGAGCTATTTGAACTTAGTTCAATTACATCTTTGTCAGATACTGGTGAAGCATTATCTTCAGGTAAGTAATCTACTGACGCATCAATCTCACCATAAAAAGTTGGTGCTGCAAAAGTTGTCCCCGCCAAAAGGCTGAATGCAATTGCTGTTGCTAACTTAGTTTTCATCAAAAAAATCCTTAATTTATTTTGTAACAAATAATACACACGGCGCTTATATTACAAAATTATTAAATTAATATTTATATATTCTATTTAGTACTTTAGGCTAATATTTAATCAAACAATTGATTATTTAGAAATTTTATACTTTTCCTGCAACTTTCATCCATAGGAAAATTGGAATTAAACAGATAATTTCCACGATCACGATCAGGTTAAGATAATTTTGATAGCCTAAAGCATCTCCCAAAATACCACTTAGACTATAAAGTCCCCCACTCACCGTAGCCATTAGTGCCACCTGAAAGGTGAAATCTGTTCCTGCCAGATGCTTGCGACTGTATTGCATGACCAAGGTCAGCATGACCACCAAGAGCATGGCAGAGATCATGTCTTCAGCGGCATTGATCAGATAAATGATCCAGTTTTCTACTTTGTTTTGGATTTGATACTGGGCAGCCAGCCACGCATAAGCCATTAAAGTCATGATTTTCAGAACAGAGAAAATCAGTAAACTCCGGCTGCGAGACCAGTACTTCAGACACCAGCCAGCCAATCCTGCTCCAATCAGTGCCGCAAATGCACCAAGCATGGTGACATAAAGGCCAATCTGGCTAAAGCTCAGTCCGAGATCTACCATTAACGGTTTTAATAAAGGCCCGGATAAACCATCGGCGATTTTAAAGGTCAGTAAAACCATTAACCAAGCAGCCAAGGTTGAATCTGACCAGAAGTATTGAAAATAGGTTTTAATATTACTGAGTGCTGGTTGTTCAGAAGTTTGCGTGGTGGTTTTTAGATGCTGAGGTTCTCTAAAAAATAAAATGGGTAAAGTATTAAGAAAAACCAGAGCAGCCAGTAACAGAAAGGTACTTTGCCATTGCAAAATATCCAAAAGCCATAGAATGGCACCCCCACCGACAATGAATCCCAGACGCGAACCGATAACCTGAAAGGTATTGCCCCAGTGTTGCTGTTCATTTTTCAGAATATTGACTGCCAGCGCATCGGTCGCAATATCCTGCGTGGCCCCAATACCATTCATCAGCAAAAGCGTGATAAAAAACAGCAGTAAATACAGCGGCTGATTCAAGGCCTGAATCGGTAGAAATGAGAGCCCAATCAATACAGCAACTGACAGCCATTGCAAGGGAATAATCCAGCTACGGTAATGACCTTGGGATTTCTTCCCATAACGATCGACCCAAGGTGCCCAGAATATTTTAATCGACCAAGGCAGCATTAACAGGCCAAAGCCCCCGATATGCGCCAGTGATACCCCTTCAGCTCGCAGAATGACTGGCAAGGCATGCGTCATAAACCCGACCGGAAGCCCCTGTGCCCAGTACAGCGAAAACAGTAAAATATAGGTATTCCGCATATTTAGGCCAAGTCCTTCAGTTTAAAATGCATCAACAACATTTAAGATGCTATACATTTTGCCAATGAACCAGATTTTACAACAGTCTAATATAATAAAAAATAAAGAAAAATTAGTTTCAGGAAGGGACAAAAGCAGTGGCCCAAATACGTTTCCCCCAACTCCCGCCGCATGTGCCAGCCCGCGGCAGCAAACTGAGCCGGACTTTTTTCAGGCAGCTTTTTTTGGCACAGGGCTGGCGTCTGGAAGGCGAATTTCCAGACTTATCTAAAGCTGTGGCGATTATTTCCCCGCACACCTCCAATATTGATGCATGGCTAGGTTTTAATGCCCTGCTTGGTCTCGGTATTCAGATTACGATTTTTGGTAAAGACAGTCTGTTTCGTACACCGCTAAAACCGGTTCTGGAATGGATTGGTGTGGTTCCTGTCGTGCGGGATAGTCCACAAGGTCATACCCGACAGATTGTAGACATCATTGAAAAATCAGAACAGATCTGGGTCGGTATGGCACCGGAAGGTTCTCGTAAGGCACCGGATAAAATTCGCAGCGGTTTTTATCATATTGCTAAAGCAGCCCATTTGCCGATTGTGATGTTTTCCTTTGATTATGATATCAAGACCATTCATATCCTGGGCGTGTACCATCTGACCGGTGATTATGAATACGACCTGGAACAGATTTATCAGCATTATCAAGGTAAATTCTCGGCCAAAAATCCAGACTGGGTGGCCAAGCCGTTACAAAAGCTTTTGAAAAAAGACTAGGCAAATACGGATTTTTTTGATGTGATAGCCTGAATTTTGTTGATTTAATCACCGGTTTTTATAATGAAATTAGTCCGTTATGCCTTAATTGGCTGCCTTGGTTTCAGTCTTGCAGCCTGTGATAAAGTCACTAAAACACCTACGCCTGCCACGCCATTAAAAGCCCGAGAACCTGTCGTCGCCATTGCCCTCGGTGGTGGCGGTGCCAAAGGTTTTGCCCATATTGGCGTCATTAAAGTCCTGGAGTCGCATGGTATTAAACCGAAGATTGTCACCGGAACCAGTGCCGGCAGTTTTGTCGGTAGCCTGTATGCCAGCGGCAAATCGCCTTATCAGTTACAGCAGATTGCCCTGAATTTTAAAGAATCCGATATCCGCGATTTAACCTTGAATCGACAAGGCATTATTGCGGGACAAAAATTGCAGGATTTCGTCAATAAAAATGTGGCGAACAAACCGATTGAACAGTTCCCGATTCGTTTTGCTGCAGTTGCCACTCGTCTGGACAATGGCCGTAAAGCTGACTTTATTAAAGGCAATGCCGGACAGGCAGTTCGCGCGTCCTGTAGTATTCCGAATGTGTTTGTTCCTGCCGTGATTGGCGGCACCAAATATGTCGACGGTGGCCTGGTCAGTCCGATTCCGGTCAAGACGGCTAAAGATATGGGAGCAGATATTGTGATTGCCGTGGATATTTCTGCCCGTCCAGATGGTAATAAAGCCCTGAACATGTGGGGTGTACTGGATCAGACCCTGAATATTATGGGACAGCAAAGCATTAATGAAGAGTTGAGTCAGGCCACTGTGGTGATTCAGCCCAAAGTCGGTCATATCGGTACTTTAGACCTGAAAGCCAGTAATGCGACCATTCTGGAAGGTGAAAAAGCAGCTCAGCTGAAAATCCGTACTATTGAAAAAGCCATTAGCAACTTTAAGCAGTCTCCTGCAGCACTTAAACCGCCACGTCCGACAAAATTTTGATGTATGAATTTTTTATATTCATCTGCAGCCGCATCTGCTACATTGAAGATCAATCATATAAAGATGATGATTAATTAAATACTTAGCGATATAGGTCACGATATGGAATTAGTTCTTGAACCTTGGCACTGGTTTGTATTAGGCATCCTTCTGATTCTATCGGAATTACTGCTGCCCGCATTTGCTGCCCTGTGGTTCGGGATCGGTGCCATCATGGTGGGCGTCCTGTACTGGATGTTCCCGATGATGGGACTGACGACCCAGCTCCTGACCTGGATCGTACTTTCTGTTCTGTGTACGCTGCTCTGGTTCAAGTTTATCAAGCCACTTTCTATTGACAAGACCAAAGCCGGTCTCTCGCGTGAGGCGACCATTGGTCAGGTGGGCATGGTGATTCAGACCAATCTGGATCATGGGCAAATCCGGGTGCGCTTTCCGATGCCAGTTTTAGGTTCGGATGAATGGGATTGCCGCGTTCTGGATACCGTTCAGGTCGGAGATCGCGTTCGCGTCGTGGATATTCTGGGTAATGACCTGGTCGTACAACCTCACAGCACGAATTATCAAAATCAATAAGGTGAATAAGCTATGTCTGGTGGTTCTATCATTGTTATCGCGTTTCTGGCCTTTGTTGCGATTACCATTTTTAAAGGTGTGCGGATTGTGCCGCAAGGTTACAAATGGATTGTACAGCGTCTGGGTAAATACCATACCACGCTAAATCCGGGCCTGAATTTTGTCATTCCTTATGTGGATGAAGTCGCCTATAAAGTCACAACCAAAGATATCGTTCTGGATATTCCGTCACAGGAAGTGATTACCCGTGATAACGCGGTACTGCTGATGAATGCTGTGGCTTATATCAACCTGACCACACCAGAAAAAGCCGTGTACGGGATTGAAAACTACTCATGGGCGATTCAGAACCTGGTACAGACTTCACTGCGTTCGATTGTCGGTGAAATGGATCTGGATGATGCCTTGTCTTCACGTGACCATATCAAGGCACGCTTAAAATCCAGTATTTCCGATGATATCTCGGACTGGGGTATTACCTTAAAAACTGTAGAAATTCAGGATATTAAACCTTCTATCACCATGCAGACAGCAATGGAAGAACAGGCCGCTGCTGAACGTCAGCGTCGTGCAACAGTCACCAAAGCTGACGGTGAAAAACAGGCCGCGATTCTGGAAGCGGATGGACGTCTGGAAGCGTCACGCCGTGATGCCGAAGCACAAGTGGTGCTGGCTGAGTCTTCACAACGTGCAATTGACATGGTGACTTCCGCCATTGGTGATAATGAGATTCCGGTCGCCTATTTACTCGGTGAACAATATATTAAAGCCATGCAGGATATGGCCAAATCACCAAATGCCAAGACCGTAGTACTTCCTGCCGATGTGTTAAATACGATCCGCGGTGTCATGGGTCGCCCTAACTAATTTATCTTTTGACTTTATACATAGGCAGCCCGAGGGTTGCCTATTTTTATTGACGCAAGAAAATCTCAGCAAAAAATGTGAATTTATGGTTAAATTTCGCGTTTATTTTTGAAATCTACTGGATTTGATGTTGCCTGGCTTTCGGATTAAAGCTTTTCGCAGCTGTCTTATTCCTTGTTTCGATCTACTGTCCAACTTAAAAATGGATACCGTATGAGCTCCCTAAATCCAACCTTAATTACTTTTCTTTTCTATATTGTCGCAATGGTGGTAATCGGCCTGATGGCTTATCGCGCGACAAGCAACTTTTCCGATTACATCTTAGGGGGCCGACGTTTAGGGAGTTTCGTAACTGCACTTTCTGCAGGGGCTTCCGACATGAGTGGCTGGCTCCTGATGGGTCTGCCCGGTGCGATTTATCTTTCTGGTCTGTCTGAAATGTGGATTGCCATCGGTCTGATTATTGGTGCCTGGCTCAACTGGCTGCTGGTCGCTGGCCGACTCCGGGTACATACCGAAGTCCAGCATAATGCCCTGACCCTGCCGGATTATTTCTCGAATCGCTTCAATGACCAGAAGAAAATCCTGCGTATTGTTTCGGCTTTCGTGATTCTGATTTTCTTTGCGATTTACTGTGCTTCCGGCATGGTTGCAGGTGCGCGTCTGTTCGAAAGCATGTTTGATATGTCTTACAGCACCGCACTGTGGATCAGTGCCATTGCCACCATCAGCTATGTGTTTATTGGTGGCTTCCTGGCGGTGAGCTGGACCGACACCATTCAGGCGGGTCTGATGATCTTTGCCCTGTTGCTGACACCAATCGTGACGTTGATGGCATTTTCAGATATGTCCCAAGTGACTTTGGCACTGGAAGCTGCTCGTCCTCAAGCAATGAATATTCTGGGTGATCTTAGCCTTGTTGCGATTATCTCCCTCTTGGCTTGGGGCCTAGGTTACTTTGGCCAGCCGCATATTCTGGTGCGCTTTATGGCAGCGGATTCAGTCAAGTCGATTCCAAATGCACGTCGTATTGGCATGACCTGGATGATCTTGTGTCTGGGCGGTGCAGTCGCAGCCGGCTTCTTCGGGATCGCCTATTTCCAGCAGCATCCGGAACTGGCAGCTGCAGTGAATGCCAATCCTGAAACGGTATTTATGGAACTGACTAAAATTCTATTTAACCCATGGATTGCAGGTGTGGTGCTTGCTGCCATTCTTGCCGCAGTAATGAGTACTTTAAGCTGTCAGTTACTGGTCTGTTCAAGCACCTTGACAGAAGACTTCTATAAATCTTTCCTGCGTAAAAATGCCTCGCAAAAAGAACTGGTCTGGGTTGGCCGTTTGATGGTGCTACTGATTGCCTTGCTGGCAATCTGGATGGCGGGTAATCCTGAATCCAAAGTTCTGGGCCTGGTGGCTTATGCATGGGCAGGTTTTGGTGCCGCCTTTGGTCCATTAATTATCCTGTCATTGTTCTGGAAACGCATGACCTTGAATGGCGCCTTGGCCGGTATGATCGTGGGTGCAGTCGTGGTTATTGTCTGGAAGAACCTGTTTGCAGACACTGGCCTGTATGAAATCGTTCCTGGTTTTATCTGTTCAATGTTGGCGATTGTAGTGGTGAGCCTGATGGGTAAAGCGCCAACAGCAGAAATTACCGACCGTTTTGAAGAAGCAGAACGCCTGTATAACGAAAGCAAATAATTCTGTAGCAACTAAAAAAGAGGACTTCAAGTCCTCTTTTTTATGGAATTACTTTAAACCTTTTAAGGAAAATAATGCTCCAATCAGCTTTTGCGCGTGAGCAGGAACTGGGTAATTTGCATCAACTCTTCCGCCTGACCTTCAAAATGGTTCAAGGCATTGATCGCCTGATCATGTAATTGCTGGGCATAGGCTTTGGCCTGCTCCAGACCCATCAATGCAGGATAGGTCGATTTTTCGACCTGTTCATCTTTACCTGCGGTTTTACCCAAGACTTCGGTATCGGAAATAATGTCCAGAATATCGTCCTGTACTTGGAACGCCAGGCCAATCGCCTGTCCAAACTCACGCAGTTTCGGAATCGCCAGATCGCTGCCTTCAAAGATTGTCACCGCCGCCATCATGATCGCGGCACTAATCAAAGCACCGGTTTTATTACGATGGATAGTTTCCAGTGCTTGCTGATCGATTTTCTTGCCTTCTGACTGCAAATCTAAAACCTGACCATTCACCATTTTCGAAGAGGCTGTCGCCAGAATCTGCATCTGCTTCAGTACAATGGAAGCTTCTACCGCTGGCCCCTGATCAAACAGACGGCTACCCAAAATTTCAAAAGCCATAGACTGCAGGATATCACCTGCCAACAACGCTGTATCTTCTCCATAAGCCACATGACATGTCGGCTGGCCACGGCGCAGCAAATCATTGTCCATACACGGCAGATCATCATGGGCCAGTGAATAGCAGTGAATAAACTCGATCGCAACCGCTGCACGACGCACTGCAGCACTATTCTGGTTGGGTTTTAATGCAGCGGTGGCATAGCATAGCGCTGGACGTACTCGTTTACCGCCAAGCATCACAGCATGATGGACTGCCGACCTTAAAGGTTCCGGAATCGCAAAGGCTTCCAGAGCGGTCAATAAATCCTGTTGAATGCGGTGTTGTGCTTGAGTGAGTGCATGGGTTGATACGTCAGTGATAGATGACACATTCGCCTCGAATACGTAGTCCAGAAGAATAAAATGACAAGCGAATAAATGCCTGTACGGTGATCAGGCATTGTACCTAGAAATGCCTTGAATTTTCAGCCATAAATCAAATTGTTCTGCTGAAATTTGCTATTCAACATCAAATAAGCAAGTCAAAGATTTTAAACAATAAAAAACCACCGCAGAACCGGTGGTTTTATTCAGGCTAAATGCATGCAAGGCATTTAAGCGAGAACATCTTCTGGTACGCGCACCCAGCCTTCCATCAAGACACGGGCACTACGGCTCATAATCGCTTTCTTCACTTTCCACTCACCATGTTCAAAACTTGCTTGTGCACCCACTCTCAAAGTCCCGGAAGGATGACCGAAACGCACCGCTTCACGCTCTACCCCACCTGCGACCCGGTTCACTAGTGTTCCGGGGATGGCAGCTGCCGTACCAATAGCCACCGCAGCCGTGCCCATCATGGCATGATGGAGTTTACCCATAGACAAGGCACGAACCAGAATATCGGTATCCGATTCGGTGACCGTCTTGCCACTTGAAGAGGTATAGTTACTCGGTGGTGCAACAAAGGCAATTTTCGGGGTGTGTTGTCGGGTTACGGCTTCCGTAATATCCTGAATCAGTCCCATCTGTTTAGCCGCATAGGCGCGAATCGTTTCGAACTTTGTCAGGGCTGCCACGTCATTATTGATATGATCCTGAAGTTCTGTGCCCTTATAGCCGAGATCTCCCGCATTTAAAAATACGGTTGGAATGCCGGCATTAATCATGGTTACTTCGAAGCTGCCAATATTTGGAACCACCAGCGTGTCGGTTAAATTTCCAGTTGGGAACATTGAACCGCCTTCAGCATCGTCATCAGCTGGATCCAGAAACTCGATCTGCACTTCCGCCGCAGGAAAGGTTACGCCATCCAGTTCGAAATCACCCAGCTCCTGCACCTGTCCATTCTGCATCGGCACATGTGCAATAATGGTTTTCTGAATATTGGCCTGCCAGATACGTACCGTGCACAGCCCATTTTCAGGAATACGTTCGGCATCGACCAGACCATTGGAAATGGCAAATGCACCTACTGCCGCGGTCAGATTGCCGCAGTTGCCACTCCAGTCCACAAAAGGACGTTCAATTGACACCTGACCAAATAAATAATCGACATCATGATCAGCTTGCTGGCTTTTTGACAGGATCACCGTTTTACTGGTACTGGAACTGGCGCCACCCATGCCATCAATCTGTTTCCCGTATGGATCTGGGCTACCAATCACGCGCAGCAAAAGCTGATCACGAATCCGGCCAGGCTGTTGTGCCTGTGCAGGTAGATCATCCAGCTTAAAGAAAACACCTTTACTGGTGCCTCCACGCATATAGGTTGCAGGAATCTTGATTTGGGCGGCAAAACTCATGAATTATTTCATCCTTTGACTTGTCTTTGTTTTCGTACGGGTTATTCAATATTTATATTCAGCGTATAGTATGTTGAAAGCAAAACTGCTGGTCTGCCAGACCTTAGTATAAAAAAACGGCATTTGTATTTTATCCAAGAAAACAGAGAACTCGTCAGTTACAGTTTCAATAAAATTAATATATTGATTCATTTATATTTTATTTCAGTTATTTATATGAATAATTTTTATCATTCCTCCAACAATATTTCATTCTTAGGATGGACTAGGCTTCTGAAGTCTGATCAATTACAATCAGCCACTTATCATTTTCCATTGTCGGGCTGAACACTTTGAATAACGAGTCTTCACAACTTCAGCGTGGCTTAAAGAACCGTCATATTCAGTTGATCGCCATGGGCGGTGCAATTGGCACAGGCTTATTCTTAGGTTCCGCACAGGTGATCCAATCTGCGGGTCCTTCTATTATTTTAGGCTATGCCATTGGGGGCCTGATTGCATTTTTAATCATGCGTCAATTGGGTGAGATGATTGTTCATGAACCTGTCGCAGGTTCATTCAGCCATTTTGCTTATAAATACTGGGGCAAATTCCCCGGTTTCCTTGCGGGTTGGAACTACTGGATTCTGTATATCCTGGTAGCCATGACCGAACTTACTGCGGTTGCGAAATATATCAACTACTGGTGGCCGCATATTCCAGCCTGGGCATCGGTACTGTTTTTCTTTATCGTGATTACACTGGTCAACCTCGGCAATGTGAAATTCTACGGTGAATCGGAATTCTGGCTTTCCATCATTAAAGTGACTGCGGTCATCTCGATGATTGTCTTTGGCCTGTATCTGATCCTGACTGCTGATGCTTCTTCAGGCGCATCTTTTAGTAACCTTTGGACCGCGGGCGGTTTCTTCCCGAATGGCTTCGAAGGTTTGTTCTACATGCTGGCATTCTTAATGTTTGCCTTCGGTGGTATTGAACTGATCGGTATGGCGGCTGCAGAAGCTGAAAATCCGGAAAAAACCATTCCGAAAGCCATTAATCAGGTGGTTTTCCGTATTCTGATTTTCTATGTCGGTGCCTTAACGATTCTGTTGTCACTAGTGCCTTGGAATCAGCTTGAGCTTGGTGGTCTGGACAAAAGTCCGTTCGTGATGATTTTCAGCCAGCTTGGCATTGACTGGGCAGCACACTTACTGAACTTTATTATCCTGACAGCAGCACTGTCTGTGTATAACAGTGGTATGTACGCTAACAGCCGTATGCTCTATGGTCTGGCCCAGCAAGGAAATGCACCTAAAGTCTTCATGAAAGTGAATAAGCAAGGTACGCCAATTCCTGCTGTATTGTTCTCTGCCGCGCTGATTTTCGGCTGTGTGCTACTCAACTACTTCGTGCCTGAAGATGCCTTAAGTCATCTGATTTACATCGTAGTCGGTGCATTGGTATTGAACTGGGCCATGATTACCCTGACCCATCTCAAGTTCATTCAGAGCATGAAAAAGCTAGGACAGAAGACTTCCTTCCCTGCGCTGTGGTCTCCGGCGGGCAATATTCTGGTTCTTGGTTTTATTCTTACGATTCTTTACATCATGTGGACGCAAGGATTCCAGGAATCTATTTTGATGATCCCGCTTTGGATCGTGGTCATGTTCGGTCTATTTAAATTACTTAAGCTTAAAAATACCTAAATAATTCCTGTAACTATAAGTCCTTAAAAAGTTATTGCTCCGGCAATAACTTTTTTTTGATCTATTTTTCAGTAAATTCATCCTTCTTTTGTGCCCTTAGCTTAACTGGATTGAATAGTTTCTTTCCAAGTGATTGACGCGCGTTCGAAGCCAGCAGGATGCACAGCTCCCTAAAATGTGATCTATATCACAACATTTAAAGTTTAAATTTCCTGTTTTTAGAATATTTTTTATACAAAAAATCATTTTATCTTCATAATTTTATTATTTTGTTTATCAATAACTTAATCCTCAACCCTAAAGAATTTTGGTGCAAAAACTCTATTCTGATGCTTTTTTAAACTAAATAGTTTTTTCTAGAGCATTTACTCTTATTTTAATTGTGGTATTTTTGACACATGGAGTAACAAATGATTGCGGTTTAGTAACCAAGCTCTCCAAAAGATTAAATAAGTGCAAACAACAACGCTAGATATAAATTTGTACCTCAAGGAAAGACATAAAATGAAATTAAAAACATTAACTACTGCAATGATTCTTGCAACAGTACCAATGACAGGTGCATTCGCAGCTGCTTTGGACCGTTCAGGCCAATCTATTGCCGCTTTCTTACAACCGGGTAATTATTTTGAAGCGGGTATTTCTGTTTTAGATCCTACTGTAGAAGGTCAAGAAGCAGGTACATCTGCAACAACCCGTGATATTAGTGATATGGCTGGTGATTACTATTTCCCAAGTGCAGCATTAAAGTTTCAACCTACTGAAAAGTTCTCAGTTGGTATTTTATATGATCAACCATATGGTGCTGATGCTGAATACCAAGGCACTAATGTCTTTACTTCAAACCCAGGTACAGACACTATCTTATCAACTGGTGCAATAAACAATATTGTACGCGCTAGAGCAGTTGCAGCTCTTGAAGCCCTAGGAGCACCAGTAAATGAACAAACGCTAGCAGGTGCTGAAGCACAAGTTAGAAGTAGTCCAGCTTTTCAACAGTTAACTGGAGCACTGGGTATAGGTAATAATTTCTTAGGTGAAGGTAATACTAAGGTTGAAGTAGATACTCAAAACCTGTCTTTAGTATTGGGTTACCAACCGACTGAAAACTGGAATATCTATGGTGGTGGTGTTTATCAAACTGTTAAAGGTAATCTAAGCTTACGTGGCCAAGCATATAGCCTTTTTAATGGTTATGATGCGACGTTTAAGGAAACAAGTGGTACAGGTTGGTTAGCAGGTTTAGCTTTCCAGATTCCAGATATTGCTTTAAAAGCTTCTGTAACTTATCGTTCTGAAATTGATCATGATGTTTCAGCTTCTGAAGATTTATCGCTTCTAAACTTTCCTTTATTAACAACTGTATTAGGTGGTTTAGGTGTTTCTCCTGCCCAACTTGCCACTCTAGATGATTCTGGAAAAACCAAAATTACTACACCTCAATCTGTAAACTTGGATTTCCAAACAGGTGTTATGGCAAATACGGTAGCTTTTGCGAATGTACGTTGGGTAGACTGGTCAAACTTTTCTATTCGTCCTTATCAATTCGGTAATATCAGTGAAGCTGTAGGACCTTTAGTAGGTCGTCCAGATGGCTTTAATCTTGTTGAATATGAAGATGACCAAATTTCAGCAACTGTAGGTGTCGGCCGTAAGTTTAATGACCTATGGGCTGGTAATGTATCAGTAGGCTGGGATTCTGGTGCAGGTAACCCTGTATCTACTCTCGGTCCAACTGAAGGTTACTGGAATGTAGGTCTAGGTCTTCAGTACAGCCCAACACCAGCGACTTTCATCGCGGGTGGTGTTAAATACTTCATGTTAGGTGATGCGAAAGCACAAACAGGTGCACAAGCTGGTGGACCGGAATTTGTTGCAGAATTTGAAGATAATAATGCATGGGCATATGGCTTAAAAATGGGTTACCGTTTCTAAGTTTTAATTGAATAAAAAACCACTTTCGGGTGGTTTTTTATTTTTTAACTCTAATTTTATACACTTGCATATCATTTGCTTGTTTTACGAGCAATTAATCCTGCTCTAAATATCATTTTTCTCAAATTTAACTTTTATTTTTATTTTCTTATTTATCATTTAGTTAATAGGAAAATATAGTATAAATACTCTAAGCAACCCTTTTATTTAACCGCCTTAGTTCATTTCTTCAACAGAGCTGAGTATTTACTCTTTTTTAAATTATGTTACTTTTCCAGCACATTTTTTGTTACAGATGGCATCAGGGAACGTACCATGAAGCTCAATAAAATTTATTCTGCTATTTTACTTAGCGCTTTACCTCTTTCCGCAGCTCAAGCCGCTGGCCTAGACCGTTCTGGTCAATCTATTTCTGCTTTTTTACAGCCGGGGAATTATGCTGAAGCTGGTATTTCTGTTCTTGATCCGACTGTTAAAGGTAAAGATAACAGTGGTAATAAAGTTGAAGATATGGGAGATGACTACTATTTCCCTTCTGCAGCCATTAAAGTTCAAGCAACTGATAAAATTTCCCTAGGTCTTTTATATGACCAACCTTATGGTGCTGATGCGACTTATCAAGTAGATGGTTCTAACTTTTCCAATGGTGTTGAAGGCACTTCTGTTGAAGTAAGAACCAACAATCTGACTGCTTTAATTGGTTATCAACCTAATGAAAACTGGAATTTCTATGCTGGCCCGGTTTGGCAAACTGTTGAAGCTGACATTAAATTACGTGGGGCAGCTTACTCATTACTAAGTGGCTACAACATTAAAATAGATCAAGAAGAAGCGTATGGTTGGTTAGCTGGTTTTGCTTATCAAATCCCTGAAATTGCATTAAAAGCTTCTGTAACTTACCGTTCTGAAATTAAACATGAAGCTAAATCGCATGAAACATCTATGTTGCCTGCGATTGCTCAATCTCCAAATTATGCAAATATTCTGACACCTCAGCAAAAATACGTTTTCTCTCAATTAGGTGAAGTAAACAGCACGGTAAATGCAACAACACCGCAGTCTGTTAATGTTGACCTTCAAACTGGTGTAGCACCAAATACTCTTGCTTTTGCTAACTTACGCTGGGTACATTGGGATCAATTTGCAGTCAGCCCAGCATTGTTAAAAATTATGGGACAAGACCTAATCAATTATTCAGATGATCAATATTCAGCAACTGTAGGGTTAGGCCATAAATTTAATAATAAATGGTCAGGTACAGCAGCGGTTGGATACGATTCTGGCGCAGGTAATCCTGTAACAACTTTAGGCCCTACTGAAGGTTATTGGAGTGTTGGTTTAGGCGGTCAATATAGCCCCGCTGAAAACTACTTTATTCAAGCTGGTGTAAAATATTTCTGGTTAGGTGATGCACAAGCTCAAACAGGTGGCATAGTAAAAGGTAGCTTCGAAGATAATCATGCTATTGGCTACGGTATGAAAATCGGTTACCGCTTCTAATTGCGTTAAAAATTAGGATTAAACAAGAAGGGGCGCTCTAAGCGCCCCTTCTCTTTTGCTTAAAACATCTAATTAAGCTGGAATATCGCGAACTGAAGCATTACGAATGGCTTCTTTTAACGCTTCATAACCATGAATGGATGGAAATTCTGGGAATTCAGCAATCACATTTTCAGGTGCATCAAACAAGAAACCGTGGTCAGCTTCACCCAGCATCGTAGTATCATTATACGAATCACCCGCTGCAATGACACGGAAGTTCAAACCATGTAGAGCTTTCACCGCCTGACGTTTTTGATCCGGCTGACGAAGTTTATAGGCAGAGATCATGCCCGCTTCATCAGTTTCTAGCTTGTGACAGAAAATGGTCGGCCAATCCAGTTGCTTCATAAGTGGATGAGCAAATTCATAGAAAGTATCTGAAAGAATAATCAATTGAAAATGAGTACTCACCCATTTTACAAATTCTTTTGCACCCGGGAAAGGTCCCATATCTGCAATCACTTCCTGAATATCATTTA
>NZ_JBAPXX010000031.1:0-22337 GCF_049284435.1 Acinetobacter sp.
TTCATATTGAGTTTTACAAGGCCGTTATAGCGTTTGACAAGACGCTGATCCAGACCAGAGATGTTAAATTGAAGAGCATGCTCTTCAATTTAACGCAAAGCTCGGAAATTGTGTAGATACCTATGCCCATAGGGAGAGGGTTAAGGTGAGGGAAATTAAATCGCCACCAACTCCCGAATTCCTTTCTCTGGCATTTCACTGCCTACACCTTGCGCCACGACTTGCCCGCGTGCCATTACGATATATCCATCAGCAAGTTCTTCAGCAAAGTCATAGAATTGTTCCACCAGCACAATCGCCATTTCACCACCATCGGCCAGTTTACGAATCACCCGCCCAATGTCTTTAATAATGGATGGCTGAATGCCCTCAGTCGGTTCATCCAAAATCAGCACACACGGTTCAGAGGCCAATGCACGCGCAATCGCAAGTTGCTGTTGCTGACCACCGGACAAATCTCCGCCACGGCGATGCTTCATCTCATCCAAGACAGGGAAAATTTCATATAGATGCTCAGGCACTTTACGTGTCTTTGTTCCTTTAAATTTCGCCATACCAATGAGGATGTTTTCCTCAACCGTCAGCGTTGAAAAAATATCTCGACCTTGTGGCACATACGCTAAACCTTCACGTACACGCTGTTCAGGACTGAGCTTAGATATGTCTTTACCATCCAGCAAAATCTGTCCGGATTTAATCGGTAAAATGCCCATCAGACATTTAAGGAGCGTGGTTTTCCCCACCCCATTCCGCCCAAGCACTACCGAACATTTACCCACAGGTGCGGTCAACGACACATCACGTAAAATATGACTGCCACCATAAAATTGATTGACGTCTTTGACTTCTAACATCGCGGTCTCCTTAACGTCCTAAATACTTTTCAATGACATCTTCATTGGCTTGTACTTCTGCCAATGTGCCTTCTGCCAAAATCGCCCCTTGCGCCAGCACCGTGACTTTTTCACTAATGGTGTCAATAAAGCTCATGTCATGTTCCACCACCACCAAGGTATGGTTCTTTTTCAGCTCCAAACACAATTCTGCTGTACGCTCGGTTTCGGCATCGGTCATGCCTGCTACAGGTTCATCGAGTAAAATCAGTTTGGGACGTTGCATCAACAACATACCAATCTCAAGCCATTGCTTTTGACCATGTGATAGCAAGCCTGCCGGTTTATTGATGAGTTCTTGCAAACGAATTTGCGTGAGTGATTCATCCAAAGCATTTTGTGCATCAGGATCGAGTTTGCTAAAGAAACTTTTTTTCACCCGTTTATCTTTCGGTGCTGCAAGTAGCAGATTTTCCATCACAGTGAAATTTTCAAATACAGTCGGTTTTTGGAACTTCCGCCCAATGCCTGCTTCGGCAATTTCTTCGGTACTCATTTTGGCTAAATCATAATTTTGCCCGAAAAATGCGGTGCCTTCGGTTGGTCGGGTTTTGCCGGTAATAACGTCCATCAAGGTGGTTTTCCCTGCCCCATTCGGCCCGATGATGCAGCGTAATTCCCCTTCTTCGATATACAGCGATAAATCATTTAAAGCACGAAAGGCATCAAACCACACACTGACTTTTTCCAGATACAGCGCAATGCCGTGAGTAAAGTCTGCGCCTTGTTCTTTTGGACGACCATAGCTTTCAGCAGCATGACCACCATGAGGTTGCAGAATCTCGCTCATTCGCTACGCTCCTTTTTAAAACGGTCAAACAGACCAATAATGCCTTTTGGCAGGAAGATGGTCACCACAATAAATAACGCACCCAAAATCAACAGCCATGCTTCAGGATAAGCCGAAGTAAAATAGGTTTTTACCCCATTAATCATGCCTGCCCCAATCAATGGACCAATCAGCGTGCCACGACCACCAGCTGCCACCCAAACCGCCATTTCAATCGAGTTGACAGGGTTCATTTCACTTGGGTTAATAATACCGGCTTGTGGCACATACAACGCCCCTGCAATCCCTGCAATCACCGCAGAAAGCACCCAAGCAGAAAGCTTGTACCAAAGCGTGCGATAACCCAAATATTGCAGACGGTTTTCGCTGTCACGAATTGCACCCAGCACACGCCCGTACGGTTTATTCATCAAATGACGTAAACTGATAAAGCACAGCAACAACACCAAAGCGGTGATAAAGCACAAGCTGGCACGCATAGATGCCGAGGTAATATCCAGGCCTAAAATGGTTTTAAAACCAGTAAAGCCGTTGTTACCGCCAAAACCTGTTTCATTGCGAAAGAACAATAAGGCTGCTGCAAAGGTCATGGCTTGGGTAATAATCGAGAAATACACACCTTTAATTTTCGAGCGAAAAGCAAAGAAACCAAAAATAAAGGCAATGATACCCGGCACTAAAACCACAAGTGCCAATGACCAAAGGAAGTATTCAGTCCCCATCCAGAACCATGGCACTTCTGTCCAACTAAGGAAACGCATAAAGTCTGGAATGCCATCCCCTGCAGACTGACGCATCAGGTACATCCCAAAGGCATAACCGCCAAGGGCAAAGTACAAACCATGTCCGAGACTTAAAATGCCGGCATAACCCCACACCAAATCCAGTGCCAAAGCCACCAAAGCCAAACACATGATTTTGCCAATCAAAGTGACCCAATACGCAGATAAATGCAGGGCTGAATCGGCAGGTAATAGGTGTAACCATGGCAGTACCAACAAAATGGCAAAGCACACAGCAATCGCGATGCCACTCTGTGGTTTGTCTGATAATAATTGTGTCATCTTCATGTGCTTACTCCACGAAACGGCCTTTGATGGCAAACAAACCTTGTGGACGTTTTTGAATAAACAAAATCACAAGCACCAAGAGAATAATTTTTGCGAGTACCGCACCAATCCCGATTTCGAGTGCTGTACCGCTGATGCCTAGACCAAGCGCTGCAAGGACTGCACCCCACACCTGACCAACACCACCGACTACTACAACCAAGAAGGCATCAATAATGTAGTTTTGCCCTAAATCCGGCCCGACATTACCCACTTGCGCCAAGGCACAGCCTGCAAGACCGGCAAGACCTGAACCCAAACCAAAGGCCATCATGTCGATGCGGCTTGAGCGAATACCGACGGCTTGTGCCATTTGACGATTTTGCGTTACGGCACGAACAAAGAGGCCAAAACGGGTTTTATTCAGTAGGTAAACGAGAAGTAAAAGCACAGCAACTGTAAAGACAATAATTGCAATACGGTTATAGGGCAGCATCAAACTTGGGGTAATCGAGATCCCGCCCGAGAGCCATGAAATATTCGACACTTCGACGTTTTGTGCACCAAAGGTCATACGCACCAATTGCATCAGAATCAGGCTGACGCCGAATGTCGCAAGCAATGTTTCTAATTGACGACCATACAGTGGACGAATCACTGTACGTTCAATCAACATGCCAATTAAGGCACTGACCACGAATGCTGCAGGAATCGCGACGATTAAGTACCAATCGACATAACTGCCCAAATAGCTTTTAAACAGGCTTTGCACCACATAAGTGGTATAGGCGCCAATCATAATTAGCTCGCCATGCGCCATATTAATCACACCGAGCAAACCGTAGGTAATCGCAAGACCCAGTGCGGCAAGCAACAAAATACTGGCGGTACTTAAACCTGAAAATAAATGTCCTGTCCATTCGCTGGCTTGAATACGGGTTTTAATACTGCTTTTCGCTTCAAGCAAAGCCGCTTTCAGCTCAGGATGGATATTCGGCTGTGCCAACTCATTGTCGATCATCGCCAAGACATCAGGACGATTAGAATCTTGTAAAATTTTTGCGGCTTGAATTTTGACGAGCACATCTGAGTTTTGATAATCCAGACGGGCTTTCAGCTGAGCCAAACGGGCTTTGACTTTATTGTTTTGTTCTTTTAAATACAGCGCATTGATATGTGCTATATCAAGTTCTGTAAGATTGCTTTCATAAATATCAATCGCGTCTAAACGCTCAGAAGCATCTTCAGATTTGAGTTTTCTTTGTGCCAAACCAAAGTTGAGTGCTTTACGCAAAGTATTGACCAAAGTCATTTGTGATAAATCACTTGGCCAGTCCGTCACGATGTCTAGACTCGGGTAGCTGAGTAATTTTTCGTCCGATTCTAAAATATAGGTTTGACCATTGGAACCACTATAAAGCTGCTCATTTTCAACATATTCTGCAAGCTGATCTAACTGTTCGATACTGCCCGGCCATTGCTTCAGTAAAGCACGGCGCTGGGCAAAATCACCTTGCACAAATTGCTGGATTGCATCTTGTTGTTGTACTGCTGCAGTCAATGCAGTGCTATTTGAGGATTGTTCTGCTGATACCAGTTGCACACAAATAAACTGTGCAAATACCAGAAAAATAGCGGCGATATTCACGCGAATATTCATTATATTCACCCCTATTAAAGTGGAATTTCATCCATAAAGAAAAGGAAAAAAATCAAAAGAAACCTGCTGCTGATGCAGCAGGCTATAGGTCATTTTTATTTAGGAATATAGGTGCTCCATGGCTGTGCCTGAATGGCTTGAGGCGTCTTATAGACCACATCAAACTGTCCATCGCCACGAATCTGACCAATCATGACTGGCTTGTGTAAGTGATGGTTGCTTGCATCCATTTTTAGGGTATAACCCGATGGTGCTTTGAATTCTTGACCTGCCATCGCTTCACGGACTTTATCGACCTCTGTAGAACCGGCTTTTTCAACGGCTTGTTTCCACATGTTGATACCGACATAGGTTGCTTCCATTGGATCATTGGTGACCAGCTTATCGACGTTCGGTAATTTAAATTCAACCGCGTATTGCTTCATCTTTTTGGTAAATTCAGTATTGACCAGATTCTTCACTGACATGAAATAGTTCCATGACGCCAAATGACCGACCAATGGCTTGGTATCAATACCACGCAGTTCTTCTTCACCCACCGAGAACGCCATTACGGGAATATCAGAAGCTTTAATGCCCTGATTACCCAGTTCACGATAGAATGGTACGTTGGAATCACCATTGATGGTCGAGATCACCGCAGTCTTTTTACCGGCTGCGAATTTTTTCACATTGCCGACAATGGTTTGATAGTTGCTATGACCAAATGGAGTGTACTCTTCCATGATGTCAGCATCGGCCACGCCTTTAGACTTTAAGAAAGCACGTAAAATCTGGTTGGTGGTACGTGGATACACATAGTCTGTACCGAGCAGAACAAAACGCTCCGCTTTACCGCCCTCTTCGCTCATCAAATATTCCACGGCTGGAATCGCTTGCTGGTTAGGCGCAGCACCGGTATAAAAAATATTTTTGGATTGTTCCTGGCCTTCGTACTGTACTGGGTAGAACAATAAGCCATTCAGCTCTTCAACCACTGGTAAGACAGATTTACGTGACACCGACGTCCATGCACCGAAAATCACCGCGACTTTGTCTTGGGTAATCAGCTGACGTGCTTGCTCTGCAAAGAGTGGCCAGTCTGATGCTGGATCTACCACCACCGGTTCCAGTTTTTTACCCAGTACCCCACCATTATCATTGATTTCCTTAATCGCCATTAAGGCCGTGTCTTTCAGTGAGGTCTCAGAAATTGCCATCGTGCCTGACAATGAATGTAGGATCCCGACTTTAATCGTATCGCCGCTGTCTGCGACTTTGCTTTCTGCGCCCGGGGCTTCTGCTTTTTCAGCAGATTTTGAGCACCCCGTTAATGCAACAGCCCCTGCCATGGTTACGGCTAAAATACTTTTTGAAAATAAATTGCGCTGGAACATCAGATTTTCTCCAAACTTTATAATGGTGCACATTTTTCATGCTTGTCTTGTTGTACATCTGGATGGAGTGATTCAATTTCTGTGCCAAGGCTTCAAAAAATAAAAGAAATTGCTCAAGCTGATCTCATCATTTGTATTATGAATCAGTTATTTAGTAATACTAAAAAGAATTAAACCTGTATTTAAATGCTGTATCCGAGCTTAACTCTAAGTAAGTCGCGCAAAGAGCAATGAAAACATGGCAGAAGTGAGATAGAAGATGATGTACAAATAAAGTGCAGCATATTGAATAAATTTTGCACTGTTTTAAAACAAAAAATCCCGCACTTGCGGGATTTTTTGTTGCTTAAATTCGATAGTTTAAACCACCAAATCTGCCAGATTGCCTTTTTGCTCTAACCAGTCTTTGCGGTCACTCGCACGTTTTTTCGCTAAGAGTTTATCCAATAAACCTGCAGTATGGTGAGCATCATCTAAATCCAGTTGCACCAGACGGCGCGTGTTTGGATCAAGTGTGGTTTCACGCAACTGGCTGGCATTCATCTCGCCCAGACCCTTGAATCGGGTAATTTGCGGATTCTTGGTTTTGCATTTTTTCAGGATGCTATTCAGCTCGTCTTCATCCAAAGCGTAGTGCACATCTTTATTGTCATCAATACGGAATAAGGGTGGCATTGCGACAAATAAATGTCCCTCTTCTACAAGAGTCGGGAAATGCTTTACAAACAGTGCACACAGCAAAGTGGCAATATGAAGACCATCCGAGTCCGCATCGGCCAGAATACAGACCTTGCCATAACGCAATTCGGACAAGTCATCCGAACCCGGATCAACGCCAATGGCAATCGCAATATTATGTACTTCCTGAGATGCTAGAACTTCGTCAGAAGAAACTTCCCAAGTATTCAGAATCTTACCGCGAATTGGCATGATCGCCTGGAAGTTCTTATCACGCGCCTGCTTGGCCGAACCACCCGCAGAATCCCCTTCCACAATAAACAGTTCTGACTGATCCAAATCGTGCCCTACACAGTCTGACAGTTTCCCCGGCAAGGTTGGACCTGCCACAATCTTTTTACGTTCTACTTTTTTCGCAGCTTTTAAACGGCGACCGGCTTTAGAAATTGCCATTTCTGCCAGTTGCATGGCGATGTCAGAATTCTGGTTCAACCACAGTGCAAAGGCATCTTTGGCAATATTCTGCACAATCCCTGCTGCTTCACGGCTCGACAGACGTTCTTTGGTCTGGCCGGAGAATTGTGGCTCCTGAAATTTCAGCGACAGGATATAGTTGACGCCGTCCCAGACATCTTCGGCAGAGAGTTTCATATTCCGCGGCAGCAAATTACGCAGTTCACAGAACTCGCGCATCGCATCGGTGACACCTGAACGCAGACCATTCACATGGGTTCCGCCTTGTGCGGTCGGAATCAGGTTGACATAAGATTCCTGGACGCTTTCACCACCTTCGACATTCCAGCAAATCGCAAATTCTGTACTAGCGCGTTCTGCATCGCCTGTTGCGACAAAAGCCGGTGCCGGAATAATTTCACGGTCTTCCAGCTCGTCCATCAAATAGTCGACCAGACCATTTTCAAACTGCCAGGTAATCTTCTCGTCATTAATCTGATCGATATAATTAATCTCTAAACCTGCGGCCAGAACAGCTTTGGCTTTAAGATTATGTTTTAAGGCTTTCAGGGCAAATTTAGGCGAATCAAAATATTTGGCTTCTGGCCAGAAGTGAACTGTTGTCCCGGATACCCGTTTTGGTGCCTTACCTGCCAGTACTTCAAGCGGTGCAACCGGTTCGCCATTTTCAAAAGCCATTTTATACAGATTGCCCTGACGCTGAACTTCAACTTCTACCCGGGTTGAAAGTGCATTGACTACCGAGATCCCCACGCCATGCAAGCCACCGGAAAACTGGTAGTTATCGGTACTGAACTTGCCGCCGGCATGCAGTTTGGTCATGATGATTTCAATACCGCTCTGGCCATATTCAGGGTGAATATCTACCGGCATACCACGGCCATTATCTTCAACTGACAAAGAACCATCTTTATAGACCGTGACGGTAATCTGGTTGGCATGCCCTGCGAGTGCCTCATCGACAGCATTATCAATCACTTCCTGTGCCAAATGGTTGGGACGAGAAGTATCGGTATACATGCCCGGACGACGACGGACCGGATCCAGACCAGATAAAACTTCAAGAGATTGAGCCGTATATTGAGACACGTTATTCGGTTTCCTTTTTTATGCAGTCCAATAAAAACTGTAAGACGAACGGAATTTTTTCCGCAAAATCATCCATCCCGTGACTGCCATGCGCTTCAGTCATCAGCATAGCCGGGGGATGCGCAGCACTATAATAACGATGTGCCTCACGATAATCCAAAACTTCATCGCCTTGTTGCAGCAGAACCAGTATTTTGTCTGCATCTTGTGCAACAGGCAGGGCCAATTGCTGGAGTTGTACCAGATCTGCCTCATCCAGACACCAGTTGGGATGTACCTGATAAGGCAATTGCTCATCAAACAGTTCACGAAACAGTTGCCATGGTCGCATTGCCGGATTGATCAGTACAGCAGGCACAGCATGCTGTGCGACCAGATATGTCGCATAAAATCCGCCGAGACTACTGCCCAGTAACGCCACATCATGCATCGATTCAATCAGGCCAGAAACATGCGCAATGGCAGCGTTCGGTGACATGTTTAAATCGGGTAAATGTACCTGAATTTCAGGATACTTTGCACAGTAATGTTGCAGCAATTTCCCCTTGATCGAGTTTGAATTACTCTTAAAACCATGCAAATAAATGATATTCATGAACTACCAACAAAAAACCCATCAATCATCAAAATTTAATTTAAATAATGTGAAGTACACTACGTTATAAGACCAGTTAATTACTTAAATTGTCTGACAAAAAAGCCCAAAATCTTTTCTCATTCTCGTTATTTTAAGCTGAGGCCCTCAAAATCCGGAAACTCAACAAGAAAAAGAATTTATACCGCGAAGTTCTTTAAAAAGAAAGATGGCACCACATGCGGCTCATTGAAAGGACAGGATCAGATGCCAAGTTTGACACCGTTACATGAAACCTATTGTCGATGGGATCGAACCCCGCCGAGTCAGGCCGATGTACTGGAAGGTCTGGCGCAGCTGGTGACGATGCGCTTTAACGATGTGATCCAGGAGCTGATCAAGAGTATTCAACGCGAAATTTTAATGAGTATTTTCGGTTTAAGTGAAAATAATTCAGAAAAAATTCAGAATATTCCTTCAATCGTGCGACTCTATCAAATGTCTTATGACACGCTGTTTCATTATGGCAATACCCTGATTGCCCCTGCTTTGCGCCAGATTATTGAACGGTTTCCTAAACTGCATAATAAACCGCTGACGCCTTCCTTGCATTTTCTGGTCAGTGTCTTAAATGGCATTATCGGGGATTATCTGCTGAAATATCAAAACCCTCTAGCCCTGCCGATGGTGATCTATGACCATTATGGCTCGCTGCAAAAAGGTGAGCTAAGCGGTCGTATTACCTTGTTTGTACATGGCTTATGCATGAACCATTTAGACTGGTCAAATCGCAAATATGAAGGCATTGGGGCAAAATTACTGGCGCAGCGCGACCGCAATACCATGCTCTATCTGAATTACAATACTGGACGCCGGATTTCTGCCAATGGCCGCAGTCTGGCGAATACCTTACAGGATCTGGTTGTTCGCAATCCGAGAATTACCAGTATTGACCTGATCGGCCATAGCATGGGTGGACTGGTGTCACGCAGCGCACTGTTCTATGGCAAGCAGAATGTATATAGCTGGGTCAACATGGTGGAGAATCTGGTCTGTCTGGGTTCACCGCATCATGGTGCGGTACTGGAACGTTTTGGTTTTAGCTTGCAGGACAAACTCGGACATTTTCCACTGATCCGGTTGCTTGGTCATCTGGTCAATATTCGCAGTAACGGTATTTTAGATTTACGCCATGGCAGCGTCCGGGATGATGACTGGGAGCATAATCCGCTTCGGATCGGCTTTATGGACGATCACCGTAAACCTGCCCCGATTCCGTCTCATATCGATACCTATCTGGTCGCCGGCACCATCGGGTTTGAAAATCGCAAGAACAAGACCTTGCATGTGATTGGTGATTATCTGGTCAGTATTAAAAGTGCTTTGGGCGAGCATCCCAATCCGCGCTTTCAGCTCAAAGTCCCCGATGCAAACAAGGCGATTTTCTATGGCCTGAACCATTTTGAAATTCAATATCATCCGCTAGTGGCCGAGCAGGTGGCACGCTGGTTCTATCCAAATGTAGAAGATGAAGCCTTTGATCAGATTCATGAATATGTGATGGATCTGGACAGTCTGGAAGGCATTGCCCTGACCTGAACTAAATAAAAAAGCCCTCGATTGAGGGCTTTTTTATGACGTACTGAATTAATATTTATCTCTGAGTCGTTTAACCGGTGTCTTTTTATATTTTCGCAACAGTTGCCATAAACTGATCAACAATAAAATACTGAAGAAGATCAAAGACCAGACAGGTAAAGATTGACCCAAGAAGGTCCAGTCAATCGCGGCACATTCCCCCGAACCATTTAAGACCTGCTGCAACACAGACTGCATCGGCAGGGTTTCCAGCCAGTATTCCAGACCGGGACCACAGCTCGGCACCTGATCCGGTGGCAGGTTCTGTAGCCAGACATGACGCGCAGCCACGCCCACAGACCACAAAATGCTAAGCGAACCCAGCAAGGCATACAGCCGCTTCATGAGATTAGATGCGGGATTATGCAGGAATGCGATCAGTGAGATGATCCCCAGTCCGATTAATCCAACACGCTGAAACACACAGAGCGGACAAGGCGCCAGACCCTGTACATGCTCAAGATATAAGGCAAATGCCATGCCGATGACAGCAGCCAGAAACAACATACCACTCACGAAGCGATAACCCCATTGCATGGTGAATCCTCTTATTCTTTATCGATATTGGGCTAAATAGTCAGCAAAACTGATGCTGCTATCTTGCTCGAGTTGCTGTTGTTGCTGCAATGACTTTTGTGACATTTCTTCAAAATAAGCTAGTATTTCCGGACTGAGCTGATGTTCTTCATAGACACTGCTGTGCTGCTGGGCCAGATGTTGGCCAAAATGCCACATACCGCCCTGTTCACGCGTATCCCCGACTACCAAAGCAGACAAGGTGGCATCGACTTCATCGACCCGGATCATCATGGTTTTTAATGCATCGGTATAGAGAGTACTGTCATAGGCTGAATTTAACAGCTTGGCCAAGGGATGCATGCGCTGCAAATGCATGGCACACCAGTCTTCAATCGGATAAGACTGGCCATTTTCCATAATTGCGGCATTTGGCGCACGACCACGGTTCACCACTTCAGCCTGATTCTGTTCAATAATATCCTGCTCATCGCTGAGGAGCGCCGGACTGTCCTGCAATAAACAGTACAAGGCTACTACTTCGAGGAAGCCGGCAGTATCTTCATTGATGCCAATCGGGCTGTACGGATTGACATCGACTGCACGCAGCTCGACATAGGCAATCCCACGATTTTCCAGTGCCTGTGAAGGAGTTTCACCCGCGAGCGGCACCTGTTTCGGGCGCACTAGACTGTAATATTCATTTTCGATTTGCAGCACATGATCATTGATCTGGATCGGCTGGCCATTGGCATCATCTAGTCCCAGACGACTAAACGGTTTATACGGCGTTTTAACGGCTTTTTGCAGTCCGTCCAGATAGTCCTGCAAATTATTGTAGTGAATACCGAGCTGTTTCTGCGCAGAGTTTTGATAGCCAAAACGTCCCATACGCAGCGCAGTCGCATAAGGCGAATACAAGGTACCTTTGACCAATGGCAGCAAGAAATGATCACGGCCAGTCATAAAGCACTGGCAGACCGCCGGACTGGCCCCGATCAGGAACATCACCAGTGGGGTCAGACGAATAAAGTTACGGATCAGACCCATATAGCGATGACTGCGATAATCCTGCAAACTCAGCGCTTTCAGGGCCTCATCCTGTTCCTGCTGTTGTAAGGCCTCGAACAGATGATCCGGGAAAGACAGGTTGTAATGCACACCTGAAATCGTCTGCATACGGCGGCCATAACGCACACCTAGACCATGACGATACAAGGTTTTAAATAAACCGATATTCGAGCGGCCATATTGTGCCAGTGGAATGCTGTCATCACGACTATCCAGCATACACGGCATCGACAAAGGCCAAAGCTTTTCATCATTTTCCAAATGACGATGCACAATTGCATGAATATCGCTGAGATAGTCCAGCGCTTTTTTAATACTGTCCTGTGGCGGAGTAATAAACTCCATCAACGCTTCAGAATAGTCTGTGGTGATATGTGGATGAGTCAAGGCTGAACCCAAGGCACGAGGATGCGCTGCCTGTGACAGGAAACCATCACTTTGCATACGCAAGCTTTCACGCTCGATACCACGCAACATGCCTTTGATGAGTGACGACTCGACCCAGGTCGGTAACACATTTTGGGAAGTCGATTCAGGTTGACTCATTACAATCTCGCTTAAGGGGGCTAAATTATTAAATTAAAATCATCGGTTTAATCAGTATAACGTGATTTCATGCCGGCACATGACAGGCTGCCTAGTTTTCAGGCAAACCATTGATTTTTAATTTGGCAAATTTTTAACACAAACTTCCTCTATAAGACATGGAAAATTTGTGATTTTATTAACAAATAGATGCTAATGAATTGTAAATATTATGAATTATCAAGATATTTTAGACTTCTGGTTTCATCCGGACAGCCAGCCTCTATGGTTTAGCCAAAGTCATGAATTCGACCAAAGTATTGCGCAGCAGTTCATGAGCACCCATCAGCAGGCAGCCCAGGCTGAACTTTGGGGCTGGCGTAAAACCGCAGAAGGCCGGCTGGCCGAAATTATTGTGCTAGATCAATTTTCACGAAATTTATTCCGTGATTCTCCCCAAGCTTTTGCCCAAGACAGTCTGGCACTGGCCTTGGCTCAGGAAGCCATCAGCCTGAACCTGGATCAACAGCTCAGTCCGGAACAGCGTGTCTTTCTGTATATGCCATTTATGCACAGCGAATCCAAACTGATTCATGAATTCGCGTTAAAACTGTTTCAGCGTCTGGGCAATCCGACCAATCTGGAATTCGAGAAAAAGCACAAGGTCATTATTGACCGCTTTGGACGTTATCCGCACCGGAATCAGATTCTGGGTCGTGCATCGACCGATGAAGAACTTACTTTCCTGACCCAGCCCGATAGCAGTTTTTAAGATTTTTTAAGACCGGCTGTCTGGACTGGATCATTGCATCAGGAGATCAAACATGAAAAACATGCTACTGGGATTGAGTATGATTGCTGCCATCAGCCTGACCGGCTGTGCAACCACACCCTCAAAGCCTTTAACATTTGATCAGTTAGGTCGCTACAGTACCACCCCCCTCAACAGCAACACTTACCGTATCAGCTTTCAAGCCCGTCCCAATATGAGCTTTGGCACAGCTGAAGAAATTACCCTGCTCAAAGCCGCACAGACTACCGTACAAAATGGCTTTCAGTTCTTCAGAGTACTGAATGATCCAAGTAACCGCACCCAGCAACCTCCACGTCAGGCCATCGTCTATCCGGCGCCGAGCTTTTATCCGTACGGCTATTACCGCCGATATCCGGGGTTCTGGCCAGACCCATTCTATGACCGTCCTTATACCGTGACTCTAGATCCTGCCCAGGTGGCCTATACCATTGAATGCTTCAAGGCCAATCAGGCGCCTCAAGATGCCTTTGATGCCCGCTTGATTTTACAGTCACTTGGAGCTAAATATGGTTTAAGTCCATCCGGTGCAGTGCTGCAACCGCAACCGGCCAATCCCTCCTGACAGGATGATCTATGCAGACAGAGAGTATCTCCCCGAGCTTACAACGCAGTAAAAGTTTCGCGACCATCGCCCTGGTGGTCGCCGTACTGACCTGGTTGGCATTGATGGTTGCAGCCAAACTGCTACCAGAATATGTCTGGCTCATTCATATTCTGATGCTCTCGGCAGAAGCGGGTGTGGTCGGTGGTCTGGCGGACTGGTATGCAATCACCGTGCTGTTTCGTAACCCTTTTGGTAGATTGCCTATTCCCAAATTTTTACGCGACCATACCGAAATCATTCCACGTAACAAGGCTCGTATTGCAGAGTCGATGGGCCGTTTTGTGCAGGAAAATTTTCTTTCTCCGCAAATTGTACAGCGCAGTCTGGACAGTACTGACCTGAGTCTGGCTGCAGGACGCTGGCTGGCCAATCCACAAAATAATGCCCAGGTGACCCAAGTCATCAAGCAGACGGTGCCTAAAATCTTTGAATTTGTGGGACAGGAACAGATTGCCGGATTTATACAGAGCAACAGCGTGCAATGGGTCAAAAATACCCAAATCAATACTCTGGCCAGCGAAATGCTGCATGCCGTTCTGGACAATGATTTCCATCAGGATGTGCTACAGCGTGGACTGGATGTGGTGCATGCCTGGATGACCTCGCATCCGGAACAAACCCACGAGCTGACCCGTAACCTGTTTAAGGAAATGGGCGTGTGGAAACTGGCCAAAGGCGCTAGCTGGATTGGGATTGACGTGCAGCAACGCAGTATTGATTCCGTGATTCAGCGAGTTGAAGCCATGCTGGCCGATCCAGACCATCCGTGGCGACTCAAAATTGAGAACATAGGACATAGCTGGATGTTGCAGCTGGCAGATAATGACAGTGAAGCCAGCCAGCGTCTGAATGAAACCAAAGATGCCTTACTGGACAGCCCACAAGTGCTGAATTTTATTAGCGGTGCGGTGGTGATTTTATGTGATGCAATCAAGGAAGACTTGCAAAAACCTGATTCGGGTATTGCGGAAAATCTTAGAATTGCCATTCAGCAGGTCGGAGAAAATATCATCTCGAATGCCTCGGTACGTGAACTGCTGAATAAACGTCTCAGCGGGATCGCGGTTGACCTGAGTGACCAGTACAGTGAAAAAGTCATCCGTTTTATCAGTGAGCGCATCCACGAATGGGATTCAAGCGAGATGATCGACAAGATTGAAAATGAAGTCGGCGGTGACCTGCATATGATCCGGGTCAATGGTGTAGTGGTTGGTGCCTGTATCGGTCTGGTGCTCGGGATCATCCGGGCGGCAGTAGAGCATTTAATTTAAAGATGACGCTATTCGCCCCATACAGCCCGACTTTTAAAATGCCCAAGAATTGACTCCAGCCAGATCAAATTAAAAAAATGATCACTTTGGTGGCTGAGGTCCGGACATATCTACCAATAGCCCAGTGAATTTGCGTACGAAAGGCAATAAGGTCACCACAATCGGAAAGGCGATTGCCCAGGAAATCATCCAGTTATGAAACCAGAGTGCCATAAACCCATCAATCCAGCCGAGGTTACGCAGCATATTAATCATGGAAATAATGCCACTCATCAGGCAGGACAGGATAAAAGGCACAATAATCAATGCCCATTTTGCAGGAAGTTTGGGAATATGACCGATAATGGTCGGACGTTGTGATGCAGCCACGACATGCTCTTTTTACTGTTTTCAGATGACTAATATAAGCCAAATTCTGTACGGTGGAGTATTGTTTTTTCATCTGAAGTGTTGAGCTGAAAACTGGTTTTATTTTCACGGGATTAATCCGGTTATTTTCCCTTTCTTTAGTCAAAAACTTCTGACGAAGTGATCCTCTACTTTTTATTCCCTAGAAATGCTTTTACCTAAACAGCCTGAAATTTGCTATATTTGCTGTTTTTCTGCGATCTCTATTTTCGACTGATTATGAATACGGCAATACAAGCAGCTCTCGATCATGCAGTGCACACTTTACAGGCACAAGGCGTACTCCCATCTGACTGGAACAATACAAGTAATTTGACGCGTACCAAAGACCGAAGCCATGGTGACTTTGCGTCGAATATTGCCATGATCGCGTCGAAAGCTGCGGGTATGAAGCCACGTGATTTAGCGGAAAAAATTCTTGCTGCCCTGCCTGAAGTGGCGGATATCAGCAAGGCAGAAATTGCCGGTCCTGGTTTTATTAACTTCTTCTTGAATGCCGACCAGCGCTTTGCAGTCCTCGATCAAATCCAGGCACAACAGGCAACTTATGGTCGTACCCAGGTTAATGCGGACAAACGTATTCAGGTTGAATTCGTCTCTGCCAACCCGACCTCTAGCCTGCACGTAGGTCATGGTCGTGGTGCTGCATATGGTATGACAGTTGCGAACTTGCTTGAAGCGACCGGTGCAAAAGTAGATCGCGAATACTATGTCAATGATGCTGGCCGTCAAATGGACATTCTGGCGACTTCGACTTATCTGCGCTACTTAGAATTAACCGGTCAGGAACTGGTGTTCCCGAAAAATGCCTATCAAGGCGACTACGTTAAAGAAATCGCGCAAAGCATTATTGATCAGGATGGCGATGCCTATGTCCGTCCTGTGGCTGACGTGTATAAAGACGTGCCTGAAGATGTACAGTTTGCAGCTGAATTAGATGCTGATGGCAATAAAGTCGTATTGTCTGGCGACAAAGAAAAACACATCGATGGTTTGATCTTTAATTCACAAGCGTTAATTGGCACAGGCTATCGCGTATTCTTGCAAGCCGCGCTTAAAGCGATTCTGGATGATATTAAAGATGATCTGGGCGAGTTTGGTGTAACCTTCAATCAATGGTTCAGCGAAGAATCATTGACAGACAAAATTGAAGAAGCCTTACAGACTTTAGATCAGCGTGGTTTCCTGTATGAACTGGATGGCAACATCTGGTTTAAATCAACTGCATTCGGCGATGAAAAAGACCGTGTCGTGAAACGCCGTAATGGTCAGACCACTTACTTCGCGTCTGACATCGCTTACCACCTGAACAAGTTACAACGTGGCTATACCGATATCATCGATATCTGGGGCTCGGATCACCACGGTTATATCGCACGTGTAAAAGCGGCCATTGATGCGCTGGGCTATGACTCAAAAAAATTAACGGTTCTTCTGGTTCAGTTCGTAAGTCTTTGGCGTGGCGGCGAGATGGTACAAATGTCATCCCGTTCAGGTCAGTTTGTGACCTTGCGTGACTTGCGTAAAGAAGTCGGCAATGATGCTGCACGTTTTTACTACGTAATGCGTAAGTCTGAACAGCACATTGATTTTGATCTCGATCTTGCTGTGTCACAAAGCAAAGATAATGCCGTGTATTACATCCAGTATGCACATGCCCGTATCTGCCGTATGTTAGAAAAAGCAGCTTCTACCAACGTCAACTTTGATGCTATAGCGGCACGTAATTTGGCGGCTAAGCTGGAGCTTGATGCTGAAACTGAAATCCTGGCCAAGCTGGCTGCATATCCAGAAATTCTGGTACGTGCTGCAAACAGCTATGAGCCGCATCAAATCGGTAACTACCTGAAAGAGCTGGCAGCATTATTCCACGGCTGGTACAACGACAATAAAGTACTCGGTGATGACGCTGAATTGACTCAGGCACGTTTACTATTATCAGTGAACGTGCGTCAGGTACTGCGTAACGGTCTGGAACTGCTTGGCGTATCAGCTCCTGAGAGCATGTAAGCAAAACACTGTTTTGCATGCTCGCAAGGCGAGAGCTAGGCTCGAAGCAGAAATGTAAAGCACTGCTTTTATATTGACGCAAGACAAGAGCTAAGCTCGAAGTGAGCATGTAAGCAACTTCCCATGCTCTTAAGCTTAGCTTGAGAGCATGCCGTTTATCTGTTGAGCAGACATTTTGTAACTTTAGCTATGTGCCTGAAGATACAGATAAATTAAAATTCTGTGTGATTTGTGATCTAGAAGATGACTTTTGCATCCTGATCACATAGGATGAAGTGATAGTAGGGGCATAACTGCTGTTATGCCTTTTCTATATGTCCCAATTAATAAGAGGAAAATCCCAAGTGTTTGGAAAAACGCAGCGCGGTGTATCTGAAAGACCGAATAAGCCTAAAAAGCCACTTATTCCAACCTGGCTCGGCACACTCGTGATCATTTTAATCGTGTTAAGTTTTTTGATGGCACTGATGCTCTGGAAGCCCTGGGAACCGGTTAAACCGAAAACTCAAACAAGTATTGAATCTGTCCAAGAAGAAGACACCAACAAAGATTACCGTTTTTATGACCTGTTACCACAACAGCAAGTGACGCCGATTCCTGAACAGGCCGTCCCTGAAAACAAAAATCAGGATACGGTAGTCATCGTTGAAGCCCCTCGACCTGAAGTGGCTACACCTGAAGCGACGACGACTGAGCCTGGCTTAGAAGCCAGCGAAGCACCTGTTGCGGCACCGGCTAGTTATATTCTGCAAGTCCGTAGTTTTGATGATCCGGATCAGGCCGATGCCCGCCGTGCTGAAATTATTCTCAATGGTTTATCTGCCGATGTGGTGCGTAGTGTAGAAAATGGCAAAGTCTGGTATCGCGTGGTTTCTGGCCCTTACGATTCTGCAGAAGCAGCGATTATCGCACAGCAAACCTTGCAAAATAGCGGAATCGACTCCATCGTCGTAAAACGATAAATTTCTAGAAATAAAAAAGCGCCTGATGGCGCTTTTTTTAAACCTCTCCCTTGCGCAGCAGTGCTGCTCATCTCCTATAAGGAGAGGGAACCTCCCCCCTTTCGCAAAGGGAGAATGAGGGGAATTTATAAATTTGTAAAAATAAAAAATCCCTCCAACCTCCCGTTAATAAAGGGAGGCTAAAATCTTTAAACTATATGCCCCAACGCTTCACCCATATTCACCAAAGAATTGGCCTTGAATGCGGCATCCCACTGCATTTTATTTTCTTCAAATAAAATCACTGCAGTTGAACCGAGGTAGAAACGACCCAGCTCAGCACCTTTTTTCAAGAACAGGTCATGCTGATTAAGTTCGATCCGACCGGAAGGCTTCACTTTGCCGGTTGCCACGGTTTCAATACCCGCCACAATCATCGCACCGACCAATACCACCGCCATACGGCCGATTTCAGTATCAAACAGGCAGACCATACGTTCATTACGTGCAAACAGGCCTGGAATGTTTTCTGCGGTTACCTGGTTTACCGAGAACAGCTCGCCTGGAACATATAGCGTTTCAGTTAATGTTCCGGCAAATGGCATATGCACCCGATGATAATCACGTGGCGACAAATACACGGTCGCGAATTCACCATTTTTGAATGGCTCGGCCAGTTGCGGATCAGCAATCAGGGCTTCAACGGTAAATTTCTGGCCTTTAGCCTGAAGCACATCGCCATTTTCAATTTTACCCAGCTGGGAAATCGCACCATCTGCAGGCGAAACAATGCTCGTAGCATCTGGATCAACCGCACGGATACCTTCTTTTAGGGCACGCGTAAAAAATTCATTAAATGACTTGAATTTCAGGGCATTAGCCTGTTCAGCAATTGACATATCAATGCCATACTGCGCCTTAAAGGCAGTAATTGCAGCAGTTTTGATAATCGGGTTTTCGCTGGCGGCAATTTTACCCACCACCCGAGACAAGCGATGTTGCGGTACTAATCGTTGAGCTTTAATAAAAAACTGTTGTTTTAAACGTGACGTGATGCTCAAGATGGCAACTCCCCTGTAGCGATTGGACTATCGAGGCGGTTGCCCCATTCACTCCACGCACCATCATAGGCTCGAATTTTCCAGCCCAGTAAACGACCCAGAATATAGGCCAAACCTGAGCGGTGATGGGACTGGCAGTACACCACAACGGGTTGATTCAAATCAAAGCCCAGTTGTTCCAGACGCTGCTGAGTACGTGGTAAAGGCTGCAATTTTAAATGATTTTCACGGTTAAGGGCAGTACTCCATTCAAAATGGCATGCTCCCGGAATGTGACCGCCGCGTCGAGCCGCTAAACGTAGGCCAGTATATTCATCTTGCGTGCGGCAATCCCAAATTTGAACCTGTTGATTTTCAACCTGTTGGCGCAGTTCATCATAACCAATCTGAAAATTCTCCTGATGCTCGAGATTAACCTGCAATACGTTCTTCACTGGCGCAAACTGCTCCTGATTGGAAGAAGTCGGCAAGCCAGCACCGAGCCAAGCATGAATCCCGCCATTCAATAAACTGGTATTTTCAAAACCCAGACAATGCAGGTTCCACAGCAAACGTCCGGCCCATGCCCCGCCCTCATCATCATAAGCCACCACATGATGCTCAGGAGAAATATTCAGATAATCGATGAGGGCCTGCAAGCCTTCTGCATCTGGCAATAATCCCATGCTGTATTCATCCTGATGCACCAGAAGTTTAGGCTTTAAATGCAAGGCATGCGGAATATGCAGCTGCTCATACACAGAGGCACGGCTCAGGTCGACAATACGAAGTTTTTCATGGCCCAAATAGGGAACTAAATCTTCTGCCTCAATCAGCAGGCCAAAATTAAAAGCTGCAGCGGTCATCGTTATCATGGCTATTATTGGTCAAATCCTGTTGATCTTAGCACAGCTCGTTTTTACACTGATGCGCTTTCTTTGCAGATGATTAGCAAGATTTTAGCTAAACTCTGGTCTAAAAGCGTCTTGTATAAAAAACCGCATCTGCATAGACACGGTTCTTTAAAATTATGAATTGCTCAAACTGACTTAGGCTGGCTCATTGATCTCAAAAACCTGACGTAAATAGGCCAAGAAAGTATCATTATCAGTCATGGTTTTGCCCGGACTATCCGAGATTTTGGCCACTGACTGACGGTTACATTCCACCAGTTTCAGCACAATATTGAGTGGGATTTGCCCCATATCATTGGTCAGGTTGGTGCCAATGCCAAAACTGACCTGGAAGCGGTCTTTAAAGTATTGATGCAGTTTCCAGGCTTTTTCCAGATTCAAGCCATCACTAAAAGTCAGCATCTTGGTTTTACTGTCAATTTTCAGCTTTTTATAATGCGCATAGGCCTTGTCACCCCATTCATAGGGATCACCACTGTCATGACGCAAGCCATCAAACAGTTTGGCAAAGTACAGGTCAAAGTCTCGCAGGAAGGCATCCATACCGACTACATCGGTCAGGGCAATGCCCAAGTCACCACGATATTCCTGTACCCAGCTTTCCAGTGCAGATTTCTGGAAATTACGCAGACGTACGTCCAGCGCCTGAAAAGCTTGCAGGAATTCATGCGCCATGGTGCCAATCGGGGTAATGCCCAGCTCTTTGGCTAACAGTACATTACTGGTACCACGGAACACATGCGGTGCAGCTTTGTTAAATTCTTCGACGACATGCTTTTGCCAATCGAAACTGTAACGGCGACGCGTACCAAAATCTGACACCAAGAATGGTGGATCATTGGGGTTTTGCGCAGCATCATACTGTTTTAATAGCTCAATTTTAGCTTTTAAACGACGCTCGCCTTCTGCCAATACTTCAGGCGTGCGAATGCGGCTGAAATACAGTTCATTCACAATCGCCAGTACGAAGATCTCAAACATCATCGCCTGAACCATCGGGCCTTCCACCACAATATCCAGACGACCTTGACTGTCGATACTGGCCTTGATGAAACGGCGCTTGAGCTGGAACAGTTCCAGATAATCCACAAAATCGCTTTTGATAAAACGTAAGCTTCTTAAATATTGTAGTTCATCTTCTTTGAATTTGAGCTGACACAGCAGGTCCAGTTGATGATTGAGATCATCCAGAATATCCGTCAATGGATAGACTGTATCTTCCAGATTACGACAACGGAAATGGTAGACACTATGCGTTTGCGGAAACTTGTGTAAGACCACTTGCAACATGGTGAATTTGTACAAGTCAGTATCTAACAGAGAATGGATAATTGGAGCCATAACTAAGGGAATATCGCTGTGCTTATCTCTGCATTAAAGCATAAAAAGTCATGCAATAATGCAGGATTTACGTACAGCTGGCTGTATTTGCGACAAAAGTATCAGAAGCATAACCCGGTTTATTTCTGGGTTTTGGCCTGAGCTTTTTCCTGCTCCTGAATCAGTTTCTGCAACTGTTTTTCCTGACCAATCACTTTGGCAAATTCGGCTGTGGTCTTGTGTCCGGTTTTTTGCACCTGGGCATCACAATCTACCTGACGCAGCTGCTTGGCAATCGCAAATTCCATTTTAAACAAGGCACCCATTAAGGCCGTATTGCCTCGATTGTCTCGAGCGCAGCGGTCAGCACCATATTTAAGCAAACTACTGACAATCGCTTGATGACCATAATACGTTGCCATCATCAACGGCGTATAACCCTCTTTATTGCGTACATCGACCGGGAAGCCGTGTTTTAAAAATTCATTAATGACTTCGCTATTGCCAATTTTGGCGGCAGCAAAGAACAGGTCGATCAATTCCTGTTGTGAGTTCATCTGAACATTGTCCACGCTTTTAGCGGGGGAGATCTCCTTCGCGACAGTCACGTTTGCGAATGCGGAACCCATCGCGAGAATACTGGCTAAAAACACAGATGACATAACTTTCATGATGAACTCCA
>NZ_JBAPXX010000032.1:0-5764 GCF_049284435.1 Acinetobacter sp.
TTTCCCGCATGATTCTCTGGCTGGTGGTCGCAGCCTGACCCTGGCAGGATCCGCTCAATTCAACCAGAAATATCCGCTCGGTATGCCGACCACCGCCTGCGGTGAAGGTAAGGAAAAAGAAGGTGATATTCGTCATTATTCATTCACAGGTATAGGTCAAGTCACCAACCCTCTCGACCCTGATTCAGCATTGAAAGTTACAGCTCTACTCATTGATGGCGGCAAGGAAAATGATGGTCTGGTCTCCCGCTGTAGTGCCAAATTCGGCAAAACGATTCGGGATAACTACAATTGGAACCATCTGGATGAAGTGAACCAGCTCCTCGGATTAAAGAATATCTTTGCTCCAGACCCAGTCGATGTTTATCGGCAGCATGCCAACCGGCTCAAATTGCAAGGCCTGTAATTCAATCTCATCCCTGTCATCACAATGTGCAGGGATTTTTTAATTTTTAAACCGCCAGAATGGAACTTTATGAAAATTAGAATGCATTTTATAACCTTATGCTGCGTGTTATTTACGGGCCAATATGTGCAGGCTTCCAATTTGCAGCAAGCAGAATCCAGATTTGTCGTGTCCAATTATGCCAAAACACAATACCCGATTGTATTTGCACATGGCATGGTCGGCTTTAATCGCATTGGTTTTGATGCCTTAAGCATGGACTATTGGTATCAAATTTTGCCTGATTTAGCCCGTAATGGTTCAACTGCATTTGCCACCCGCATCTCACCTTTCAATTCCAGCGAAGTCAGAGGTGAACAATATGTGGAGCAACTCAAAGAAGTCATGGCGATCACCGGCGCCAAAAACTGAATTTAATCGGTCATAGTCATGGTGCGCATACCGTGCGTTATGCTGCAGGGGTTATGCCGCAACATGTAGCCTCAGTGATGACTGTGGGCGGTGCCAATCAAGGGACGATTGTCGCCTCTAATGTCATGCGACTTGCCAATCAAACCGGAACATCTGAACTGCTCAATACCCTGATCAGCAGTTTTGGCAATGTCATCATGTGGGCACAAGGTTTAGACGGTCAAGCTTTCCCACATAATGCTCTGGCAGCAGGACACAGCACGTCGATTGAAGGGACAGCCGAATTTAACCAGCGCTTTAAACTCGGTCTTTCGCTGAGCCCATGTGGTGAAGGCAAATATAAAGACCAAGGCATTGCGCTGTATTCAATGACCGGCAATCAACCCGTAACCAATCCCTTAGATGTCAGTGATGCAGCCATGAAAGCCTTGGCTCTGCTTTCTGCGAGTAAGGCTGGCGCGAATGATGGAATCGTGTCGGTGTGTAGTGCCAAATTTGATAAAATCATCCGTGATGATTTTCCATGGAATCATCTGGATGAAATCAATTTGTTGTTCGGCATTAAAGGCACCTTTGCGCCTGATCCGGTTGCTGCCTATCGTCAACATGCCAACCGCTTAAAACTGCAAGGTTTATAAAGCTACACAAGCATCTATTCATCCAGAGGCTTTTTCTATCTTATTTTTCTCTATTTTTTTTTAAAATTTACTTGTTAATCATGATTAAACTGCATATAAAATATTCATCAAATATAAAAAAAGAACTGTGAAATAAAATAAATGCAGATACGTTCTATAGAAATCAAAAACGAATTTAAAAGAATCTGCCCCGGCTGCAAACGAAAAGTCATTAATCCTTTTCAATTTAAAAAATATGAGCCTTATTATTGCACCTCTTGTCATCGACATATTATCGCAAATGTATGGATCAGTATTTTACTGTCTATCACACAATGTTTTATTTGCATTCAACTTTTTAATGCAGGATTCCAGTCTTGGGGATATTTTGTATTATTCCTGATGTTTATTCATAAAATTTTCTTAGATATTTTGGATGCTATGATCTTGCCTTTGCAGGAACATTTCGAATAAATCTAAATAAAAAAATCAAACATAAAAAAATGCGCCCAAAGGCGCATTTTTTCACTCGTATAAAACTTAAAATTAAGCTTTGGTTTTACGAGCTGGTAATTTTTCACGAATACGTGCAGCTTTACCAGACAATTCACGTAGGTAGTAAAGTTTAGCACGACGAACGTCACCACGACGTTTCACTTCGATACCAGCAACGATTGGAGAGTGAGTTTGGAATACACGCTCAACGCCAACACCGCTAGAAATTTTACGTACTGTGAACGCAGAGTTCAAACCACGGTTTTTCTTAGCAATTACAACGCCTTCGAACGCCTGTAAACGCTCACGGTCGCCTTCTTTTACTTTAACTTGAACAATAACTGTATCACCTGGTGCAAAAGCAGGGATGTCTTGTTTCAATTGTGCGTTTTCAATTACTTGAACTAAAGGATGCTTACCGCTCATGGGGTATCTCCAATATGTGCGAGTCAGAAGAGGTCTGATCATCGCTGGGTATAGAGGCTAAAGCGCATACACCCGATTATCTTTCCCTTTGTGGTTGACCATCTCAACCATAAAGAGCCTATTAAAGAATACTTAAATAATTTTAAGTACTTGCTTGAAGACAGAAATGATCACTCATCAATATCTTACAAATCTTTTAGCCATTTTTTCTGCTGCTTGGTCAGTTCGACTTTTTCCACCAACTCTGGGCGGCGTTCAAGTGTACGCTGATATCGCTGCAAAAACCGCCATTTTTCAATATTGGTATGATGCCCGGACTTTAACACCTCAGGCACATCCAAACCTTCAAAATGATCTGGCTTGGTATATTGTGGGCAGTCTAGAAGACCATCCACAAATGAGTCTTGCACGTGTGACTGTTCATCAGACATCGCACCCGGAAGTCTCCGGATAATACTGTCCAATAAAACCATCGCAGGCAGTTCACCACCCGACAAGACATAATCTCCAATTGACCATTCCTGATCAACATATTGCTGGATCAAACGTTCATCGACGCCTTCATAACGTCCGCACAGTACGATGATTCCGTCATATTTGACAAAATCCTGTACCGCAGTTTCGTTTAAGGTTTTTCCTTGCGGTGACATATACACCACAGGAACCTGAACTGCACCTGCTTGCGTTGCAAGCTCTTTGGCATGCTGGATTGCTTTTGCCAGAGGCTCCGCCATCATCACCATACCCGGGCCACCACCGAATGGACGTTCATCCACCCGTTTATAGTTGCCCGTCGCATAATCGCGAGGATTGATGCAATAAATTTGCATCAACTCACGTTTTGCTGCGCGCCCGCTAATACCATAGGCTGTAATCGCTTCAAACATTTCAGGAAAAAGCGTAATGACTGCAAAAAACATCGCAGACTCCCGTATTTCCGAAAAATTTTTAGTAGTCTACGCCCCAATTGACGTAGATACGACCAGCTTCAAGATCAACGCGTTGCACCACATCTTTATGCCATGGAATCATGCGCTCTTCGCCATCGATGCTGTCGGCAGTTGCGCGAACCACCATCACATCGTTAGCACCTGTTTCAAACAGCTCAAAAATTTGACCGAGATTAATTTCTTGTTCCTGATCATCTAGACCTAACACCGTTAGACCTTTTAAATCAGACCAATAATATTCATCTACACCCGCTTGAGGCAGTTGCGATTTAGCGATCCAGACATTGGTGCCAACCAGTTCATCTGCACCAGTGCGATCACTCACACCTTTTAAGCTAACGACCAGGCCTTTACCATGTGGTTTCCAACGTTTTACATCGACAATTTGCCAACCTGCTTTGGTCTCAATGTACCAAGGCAGATAGTCAAATATGTTGCTCATGGGTTCTGTATTGGAATAGACCCAGAGCCACCCATTTAATCCATATGCTGAACGTAACTGTCCAATCTGAATACGATCTTCGGGAACATTCTGTGTTGGTGTCATGGGCAAGCTACTACCTAATTTATATAAAAATTATGCAGCAACTGCAGCTTTCTTAGCTTGAGCAGCTAGAGAAGCAACACGATCAGAAGGTTGAGCACCTTGAGAAACCCAGTGAGCAAAACGGTCAGCATCTAAACGAAGTTTTTCTGCTTTACCTTGAGCTGTAGGGTTGAAGAAACCGATACGTTCGATGAAACGACCGTCACGTGCATTACGGCTATCAGTCACAATGATTTGATAGAACGGACGTTTTTTAGCACCACCGCGTGCAAGACGAATAACAACCATGATAGAACCTTATAGTTTTTACGGATTATCCACGTACCGACCACCGGAACATTTCAAACCCCTTTCATAGAGGGCAATATTTTACGTTATATTTGCTATGAAAGAAAGATCAAATTTTAGGTTATCCACAGTTTGAATTTATATTAACGGCCGTCCCAGTTGGAGGTTGTAGATAGAGCACAAGCTGTTGCTGCTTTAACCCAAAATTTTTGACCTTGTTCATTTAGACAAATAATGCCATCTCCTGCTTGTGCTGTACCAGTTCGAGGTGTCGCCACAAGTAGCCAAGTTCGTATTTTCGCACTCGCATTTGTTAATTCAAGTCCATCTACATCTGTTAATACGATATCGTATAAAGGTTGAGTCCTTGGTATTGTTGTCGCCCCATAAGTATTTGTAGCTGTTCGACCAGCAAAAGTTTGATTCGCCATTTTAAAAGTCGTTAAACGATGCGCTACTTGCATCATTTCCGCTTGAGCATCTGTCCGATTAACTCGTACTTTATACTGTCCATAGGTTGGATATGCAATTGCGGCCAAAACACCAATAATCGCAACGACAATCATTAATTCTATCAGTGTAAATCCTGAGCACAGCTTTGCCTTAGTACTTGATATACATTTTTTCATTACCAGTCCTCACTTCCAGCAGATTGAGCTCCACAATTTGTATAAGTAACAAGGCTTGAAGATTTATTTTTGCAACGCAATCCTGCACTCGTCATTAATAGATTATAGTTTCTCGTATCGCTTGCAGTCGCTTGTATTGCCCAACCCCGAGCTCTAATCACTGAAGGGACTGTCGCATCTGTCAATAATTTAGTCGAATCTTCAGCATCTCGAATCGTTATTGTGTATTTAATCCCTGTACCTGTCGCTCCTCTTGGCAATGTCACTGAAGTCATTGCTGCAGTTTGACCGTATATATAGTTTGGATCGAATCCTCTATAGGTAAAGTTCTTTGCTTTATGGCGCTCAAGTTGCTCGGCAATTTTTTGCATTTCCTGTTGTGCCATAGATGCATTCGAGCGTCGTGCATATTCTTGATAACTCGGAATTGCGATTGCAGCAAGAATCGCAATAACCACAACCACAATCATTAATTCAATTAAGGTAAATCCTCGCATAGTCCCTCTCCTATGACTTGTAAAAGTCATAGGAGAAATTACACAAGCTTGTTGTTTAATTATTATTTCCATCGTTCATACCACCGCGTTGGATTAATGGTCGGAATACATTGCCATTTCCCAGTTCCTTTTTCATTACCTGCAATCGTAAAATCAGGACATGAACCATCTGTCGGTTCCGTTATTGGGGCAGGTGTAATCCCCACAATACCAGCACCAAGAGTATTATCATTACATTCAGTTACACCAGCAGGACAGCCTGTGGTCTTGGTTTTAAAGCCAGTATCATCTTCATCACTATTATTTTTTGAGCCATCTGAATTCAAACAAACACCAAATGGTAAGCAATAGCGTTGACGGTTTGTTTCTCCAACAACACGTGGTAAGCATGGATTCTGAGGTGCAATACCTGTTCCTTGTGGATCGTAAACAGGAATAATCAAGTTACCCGTTAATGCAATCGGCTCTTCAAATGCCTTCATACCACCGGTTATACGG
>NZ_JBAPXX010000033.1:0-32004 GCF_049284435.1 Acinetobacter sp.
ACAGTACCCGTGAAATGGTCCGTTTGATCGAACTTTTGACCATTCCAGCCTTTACTGATCCGAATAGTATTCTCTCTATGGCAATGGGTAAGGATATTTCCGGTAATCCTGTGATTGCTGATCTGGGGAAAGCGCCGCATATGTTGGTGGCGGGTACCACGGGTTCGGGTAAATCGGTGGCAGTGAACTCGATGATTCTATCGATGTTGCTGAAATATACACCAGATGAATTGCGTCTCATTCTGATCGATCCGAAGCAGCTGGAACTGGCGAACTATAACGATATTCCACATTTATTGACGCCTGTAGTCACCGATATGAAAGATGCGGTCAGCGCATTGAATTGGTGTGTCAATGAAATGGAACGTCGTTATAAACTGATGTCTTTCCTGAAAATCCGTAAATTGAGCGACTATAATCGCAAGGTCGAAGAAGCGATTGCCAATGGTGAAGACCTGATCGATCCAACCTGGAAAGCGAGCGATTCTGTTGTGGGTGAACGTGCGCCGCGTTTGACGCCGTTGCCTTCCATTGTGATTGTCGCAGATGAGTTCGCGGACATGATCATGCAGGTCGGTAAGAAAGCCGAAGAAATGATTACCCGTCTGGCACAAAAATCACGTGCGGCCGGTATTCATCTGCTGCTTGCAACCCAGCGTCCATCGGTGGACGTGATCACCGGTTTGATCAAAGCCAATATTCCGACGCGTGTTGCATTGCGGGTGAACTCCAAGATCGATTCGCGTACCATTCTGGATGCAGGTGGTGCAGAAGACTTGCTCGGTCATGGTGACATGCTATTCCTCGGCCCAGGTAAAATTGAACCTGAGCGTGTGCATGGTGCGTTTATTGCCGATGATGAAGTAAACCGAATTTGTGATGCATGGCGTGAACGTGGTTCGCCAAACTATGTGGACGAGATCCTGACGCCATTCGATGAAGAACCATCGAGCCGTGGTTTTGAAGATGGTGGCGACGGTGGATCAGACCGTGATGCGCTGTATGACCAGTGTGTAGCTTTTGTCTTGGAAACCCGTAAGGCTTCCACTTCATCCTTACAACGAAAATTCAGTCTGGGCTATAACCGTGCTGCACGGATCATCGACCAGATGGAAGAAAATGGCATTGTCAGCGGCATGGGGGCCAACGGCAAACGCGAGATTCTGGTTTAGTTTCAGTATATCTTCAATAAAAAAGCCTGCTTTCAAAGCAGGCCTTTTTTATTGATTGTTGACTCAAGCAAATTTTGCTAATACTTCCAGAAACTCGGCACTTTGACGTGGGTAGGTAGCAATCACGTCATGAATCCGTTGTCCTTCCGGATTGGTTGCATTGACATCACGGCCATCAGCGACAAATTTCGTCAACAGGCGTTCATAATCAAATGGACGCATATGCTTGAAAGCATGATAGAGTACGTGAAAATCAGCATTAACGCCTGCAGGAGGAAGCTGATTCAAGTAGGCAAATACACGCTCATCTGACCATTCTTCGTTAAAGGTCGCTGGTTGAGATAATGCCATCGCAATTTCCTTGATCTAATGTAGTTTTTTCGGCATGAAAAAAGGCAAAATATGAGTACGCAAGCGACAAAGTATTTTAATTCTCTCTGTCTACTTAGAAGCTAAACTTCTGATCTAGTGGTTGGGTAAAGTAAACTTTGTAAATCCATTCCACTCGAAGCAAAGCTTCTCGTCTTGCGCCTGAACAAAGCAGTGCTTTGTTCAGGCTCATATTTTGCCTTGAATCAATTTGCTTGACCAATCAAAAATCAGATTATCGTTCTTCAGGTAAATTGATATTCATTTCAAGCATTTCAATATTGGCTTCAGAACGAACCTGCATTTGAATATGCTGTTCATCGACACCGCGGACATAACGATTGACCACTTGCATGATTTCAGTCTTCATCTGGTCAATTTTGTCCTGGCTCAAGCGACGACCCAAGCCTTGTTCGGATGCAACGATCACCTTCAAACGGTCTTTAGCAGTCCGTGCGCTTGATGGTTTATCCTCGCCACTAAAAAGTTTACTCCAGAATCCTGCCATGTCTACGCTCCAAATAGTCGTGCTAACCAGCCCTTAGGTTTTACCTCGATATGACGGTAAGGACGCTCTTCGCCAAGGAAACGCGCAACTAGATCATCATAGGCCTGACCTGCTGCAGCTTCAGTGAAATTAATCACCGGCTTACCTTCATTCGATGCCTGTAGAACGCTCGGACACTCAGGAATAACGCCTAAGGTCGGTACACGTAAAATATCTTTAGAAATATCATCAATCGTCAGCATTTCCTGTTTATCGGCACGTTCCGGATTGAAACGGGTAATACACAGATGCTTACGAATGCGGCCTTCGTTTTGTTCTACTTTTTTAGTTTTACTGTCGAGCATACCAATGATACGGTCAGAGTCACGTACTGAAGAAATCTCAGGGTTAGTCACAATGATGGCTTCATCCGCATGATACATGGCCAAAATAGCACCACGTTCAATACCGGCAGGTGAATCACAGATAATATAATCAAATTCCTGCGAAAGCTCATCCATTACACGAGCAACACCTTCATCGGTTAAGGCATCTTTATCACGTGTTTGTGATGCAGGTAAAATATATAAGTTTTCAATATCTTTATCGCGAATCAGTGCTTGTTGTAATCGTGCTTCGTTATTTAAAACATTCACAAAATCATAAACTACACGGCGTTCACAGCCCATAATCAAATCAAGGTTACGTAAACCTACATCAAAATCAATAACAACAGTTTTGTGACCGCGTAGGGCTAAACCTGTTGCAAAAGATGCACTCGTTGTAGTTTTACCTACACCACCTTTGCCTGACGTTACGACAACAATTTTCGCCACCGAATCCACTCCTGTTATGGTTCAAATCCCCTGTTTAAAATGGGGTTTTTGGTGTTTATTTATACATTAAAATTGTAGAGCTTCAAATACAAGCTCTAGTTGATCATTCAAGTAAATATGCACGGATTTTTTAACTACATGCGGTGGAATGTCATCCGCCACACAATAGGTTCCTGCAATTGAAATCAGTTCAGCTTCGAGGCTATGACAGAAAATGCGTGCTGCAGTATTGCCACCCGCACCCGCAATCACACGGCCACGTGCGCTGCCATAGACATGAATATTGCCTGAAGCAATCACTTCTGAACCACTGTTGATGCCGGCATTAATAATAATGTCGCCATTATGCTGCACGATACATTGGCCGGTACGCAGGATTTCATCATGATATGAGGTGATATGCGCGACGATCGGGGCAGCAGGCGCCTGATCATCATTCACCGCTGTAGGTTCTGGTTTAACTTCCACGACCTGTTCTTTGGTGGCTTTAATTTCTTCTAACTGGCGATCAGGTGGCAGTACCGGGAACTGAATGGCACGTGCCTGATCTCCAAGTAAGCCTTCAGTAACAGCCATAGGCTGTATATCCAGACTGATTAATAGTTGAATCAGCGCAATGAGTTCCTGTTCAACTGAACTTTCAATGACTGCCAAAGTGCCGGGTGGAAATGCTGCTTGTAATTTTGGGCTAAGTTGCTGGCGGATTGCATCATGATCATTGGTATCTAGACTAATGCGTATCGCATTGACCATTCTGCCTTTTATCCGTATATCAGCCATAATTCTTCCTTAAATACTTCTGACGTGCTGGTTTTGTGTCGAAGCAATGTTGTAAATAGTGCAAATCCTAGAACAAATTGCAGTAATTCTCTAGCGATCTCAGTTATTTTTTTATGCGAACAGAACCGGACGGATTGATCTGATTCTGTACTTTAAACTTTACTTATCTATTGAGCTCTGATTTTGCTCATGTTCTTCTAAAATCTGTTGCCACTGTTTGACTTTTACCTGTTTTCGGATTGCTTCAAGTGTTTCAAAAACAGCCGATTCGACCAATTTATCAATATGTGGATTATGTTCAATCTGAATCTGGCTGATTTTATCTGAAATTAGGGTAAAAGTCGGATTTTCTTTTTGACCTGTGTGGGTAAATGGTTCAATCAGTCCTTGCGTGATATTCTCGCCCAAACGTTGACCAATACTTTGAATTTGCTGTTCAATTCGGCTACCTACAATTGGAATCAAACGTAATAATTGGGTCAATTCAGGAGTATCTTCAATCGCCTGATTCACTACTTGCCCTACATTTTTAGCGATCATGGAACGTTGTGACTGTAATTCCTTGCCTAAAGATTCCTGCAAGATATCTGCCAAAGCAATGGCCAGTAATTTACGATGATGTTCCACTAAATCATCAATTAACTGTTTATGTGATGTGCTCGTGGTCAGTTCACGCTTAATACCGTCCAGTACGGTCAGTACCACTCGGCTGGAAAGCTCTTCCATCAGCATGTTGTAATAAAAGTTGCCTTGGCGATACCAGCGATTGGGGATTACTTTATAACCATGGGTATGCAGATTGTAGCCAATCGCGACCGCACGCAGCAGGCGCAGGAAACGTAGCTGAGGGATAATGGATAAAATTTCATACCAGTGTACAAAAGGGAAGAACCACCAGCGTCGATGATGACGCAGAACAATCGCGATGACCCAGCGTGCCAGTAATTCACAGACCAAGAAGGTGGTAAACCAGCCCTCAGTAATGATGACCCAAGAGCGTAAATCACTTTTATAAAACTGCAACACTTCGGGTAAACGAATGAAGTCAAACAACCACTGACCAAAATCGCTCATTAAAATGGCGTTGGCACTGAGACAGAACAGATTGATGATGATTAAAACCATCATGAAAATGTCGTAAATCAGTGCAATTTTCCAGCCCCAGGTTCCTTTACGAACAAATTTAAAGGAGCTGGACGTAATGTCCGGGTTGTCGTTCTTCATAATTACTCGGTTACAGATCCGACCGGGGCTTGGGCGAAATTCTGCTGCATTTGTGCGATGAGCTGATCTTTTTCAGTCCAGATTTGATCAATCCATTTTTGAAAACGTGCACGATATTCAGCATCATCTTCGTAATTGCCGCCCAGTACCCAGTCAGGAATATCAATTTTTCTTAAATTTACCGCAATACGTGGTACTTCACCTAACCAAAATTCACCATATCCTGGAATACCATCAGGATAAACAATGGTCATGTCGACCAGCGCATCAATTTTATCGCCGAGAATACTGAGCGCTAATGCCAGACCACCGGCTTTAGGTTTCAGTAAATGTGTATAAGGAGACTGCTGCTGATCATGCTTTTCCTGGGTAAAGCGGGTGCCTTCCAGATAATTTAACAGGGTAAAAGGCTGACTGATCAGCTGTTCACAGGATTTACGTGCTTCTTCCATATCCCGATATTTCAGCGCAGGATTTTTAGCAATCTGTTCCTTACTATGCCGTTTCATCATCGGGAAACCCAAAATTTTAAACGCCTGACCAACAAAAGGAATAAAAATAAGTTCCCATTTGGTAAAGAAACGCGTCAGGGGCATACGGGTTAAACCGAAGTACTGGTTGACGGTGGTATCGACCCAGCTTTGATGATTACAGGTCATCAAATAACGGCCCTGCATATTCAAATCCAGTGATTCATCTACGGTAATTTGCCATTGCGTGTTTTTCAGCACATGCTCAATCAGCCAGTTGTTGACCCCTAACCAGCTGTTGGTAATCTTGATATTGGTTTCATCCACTTTTGCGGATTTTTTAAAAAGTTTGGTTAAACCCAAGGCCAGCACCGGGGGGCCATGAAAAAAAGTACTGCCAGTCATGACTGAAGTGACCGTCAGGCCACGTGCCAGTTTTTTTAAAGTCGGTTGCTTGTTGCTATTCGATGACATATCCAAACAGTCCCCAGAGATTAATCGCTTAAATTTTTTCATATTTTGAGTAATATAGAGACAGTTAGGCAAATAAAAAAGCCTGAATAGGAAACTATGAAGATATTGTGATGAACTACTTTGATTTAGTTACATATAAACATTACAAAATATTACTAAACGATTTATTATTAACAAAAATTCAATGGTTACACCATTCAATTTAAATCATTATCTCGCTTATACAACAAAGCATACAACAAGGAGTCATGCGATGCGTGCACTAGTAATTTCAGCAGCTGTAGCAGGGGCCGTAGCACTTACAGGTTGTCAATCAACTGGCAGTAACATCGGTGGTGTGGAATATGATAAAGCGGCTCTAGGTACTTTAATTGGTGCTGCAGCTGGCTACGGCGTTTCTAAAAGTAATGCAAATACTAGCCGTCAAAACAACCGTGCAGCAGCAATTGGTGCTGTTGTAGGTGGTGCAGCAGGTATTTATCTTGACAATAAAGAGAAAAAATTACGTCAGGCAACAGCGGGTACGGGTGTAGACGTTAACCGTAATCCAGATGGTTCGATTAACCTTGTGATGCCAGGCAGCATTACATTTGATACGAACAAATCAAATATCAAACCAAACTTCTATGGCACTTTGAACAAAGTGGCGCAAGTACTAACTGAAGATAACAAGAGCGGTATTCTTGTAACTGGTTATACAGACAGCACGGGTAATGACTCAATTAACTTGCCATTGTCTCAAGCACGCGCAAACTCTGTAGCGACTTACTTGGCAGGCCAAGGTGTTTCACGTACACGTATTAATGCTCAAGGTTTAGGTTCAGCAAACCCAATCGCAGACAACACAACTGCTGCGGGTAAAGAACAAAACCGTCGTGTAGAAATCGCGGTATATGCAGTTCAATAATTCTTGAACGCTTAAGAAAAAACCACCTTCGGGTGGTTTTTTTATATCTGAACATTGACCTGATTAATCGTATTTTAAATTAGGCAACTGACGCAGAGATGACTATAATCGGACCCGAATCTAGAAGAGGAAGCCATATGTCACTCGCCAGTCAGTTAAATGACAAGCAACTTGAAGCCATGAAATACACTCAAGGACCCTTGTTAGTACTTGCAGGAGCGGGTTCAGGCAAGACTTCAGTGATCACGCGAAAAATCGCGTATTTAGTCAAGCATTGCGGGATTCCTGCACATCGTATAACTGCGATGACCTTTACCAACAAAGCGGCACGTGAGATGAAAGAGCGTGTCAGCAAATTGTTGACGCGTGAAGAAAGTAAAGGTGTTTCAGTGTCGACCTTCCATACTTTTGGTCTGAATATGCTGCGTCTGGAGTTGAAACATACACCACTGAAAAATAATTTCTCGATTCTGGATGCTGACGACTGTAAGCGCATTCTGATGGATCTGATGCAGCGTGACAATTTATCCGGTGCGGAAAGCAAAGAACTGATCGCCAAAGCCATGAAAATGATCTCGGACTGGAAAAATGATCTGATTCCCCCCGAGCAAGCCCATACCACCTGTGAAACTGCCGAAGATGTGCAGTTTGCCCATTTATATCAGCTTTATGAACGTAATTTGCGCGCTTATAACGCCGTGGATTTTGATGATCTGATTGTAATGCCGACGCGCTTGCTGCAGGAAAATGCAGAAGTCCGTGACAAATGGCAAAATCGCGTGCGTTATCTGCTGGTCGATGAATATCAGGATACCAATACGGCGCAGTATATTTTGGTGAAATTACTGGTCGGTGTCATGGGTCAGTTTACCGCTGTAGGCGATGATGACCAGTCAATCTATGCCTGGCGTGGGGCTAAACCGGAAAATATGGCCTTGCTGCAACAGGATTTTCCGAATTTAAAAGTGATTAAACTGGAACAGAACTATCGTTCGACCAGTCGTATTCTCAAAGCAGCCAACACCGTAATTGGCAATAATCCACATATTTTTGATAAAAAACTCTGGTCAGACAAAGGTCACGGTGAAGTGATCCGCGTGATTACCTGCCGCAATGATGATGATGAAGCAGAGCGCGTCGTTAAAGACCTGATCACGCATAAATTGATGAATGGTAAAAGCTGGAAAGATTATGCGGTGTTGTATCGCGGCAATTTTCAGGCGCGTATTTTAGAAACCCATCTACGTCAGATGCAGATTCCTTATAAATTGTCTGGTGGACAGTCCTTCTTCGCACGTGCCGAAATCAAGGACATGATGAGCTATTTACGCCTGATCATTAACCCTGAAGATGACAGCGCATTCCTGCGAATCATCAATACGCCAAAACGGGCGATTGGTCCGGTAACGCTGGAAAAGCTCGGTTTATTTGCTCAGGAAAATAATCTGTCACTTCTGGCTGCGGCAGCGGATCAGCGCCTGACTATGGCGATTCCGAAAAAGGCCACCACCCAATTGGCTGAATTTGCCGATTTTATAAATAACTTCACTCGTGATCTGTTGGAAGATGATGAGCCTGTACCGATCATCCGCCAGATGATGATTGAAGCTGGTTATATCGATTACATCAAGGAAACTGCAGCCACGCCAGCGCAGGAAAAAACCAAGCTCGACAATATCGAAGTGCTCTACAGCAGCATTCAAAGCTTGATTAACCGCGCTGAGGATGTCGACGAAAAAAATATTGAAAGCGTGATTCGTAAAATGGTGCTGCTGGACATGCTCGAGCAACAACAGGAAGAAGAAGACACCGATAAAGTCAACTTGCTGACGTTACATGCGTCCAAAGGTCTTGAGTTTCCTTATGTCTATTTAATTGGGCTGGAAGAAGAAATTTTGCCGCATAAAAACTCGATTGCTGCAGAAACCGTCGAAGAGGAACGTCGTCTGATGTATGTGGGTATTACTCGTGCACGTCAGGGCTTGACCATTACTTTGGCAGAACAGCGCAAGGCGGGCGGGCAGATGAAGCAGATGACCCCAAGCCGTTTCCTGGATGAATTACCAGAAGATGAACTGGAATGGTTAGGCCGCAAGAAAAAGCTGGCAGGCAACATCGATCCGAAATTACAAGCCCAACATTATCTTGATAATTTGCGTAACCTCATCAAACGATAAGGCGCAAGACTTGCTCTTATTTTAAATGAAACAACAGGAATGAATACATGAAAGTTCAGGTGAAAGTCCTTGACTCGCGTCTCGGTCAGGAATGGCCATTACCGACTTATGCTACGACAGGTTCAGCTGGGCTGGATTTGCGTGCGTGTGTTACAGAAACCACAATCATTGAACCAGGCCAAACTGTTTTGGTAAAAACTGGTTTAGCAATCTATATTGAAGATCCTGCATTTGCTGGTCTGATCTTGCCACGTTCGGGTTTAGGCCATAAACACGGGATCGTGTTGGGTAACTTGGTAGGTTTAATCGATTCTGATTATCAAGGTGAATTGATGGTATCCGTTTGGAACCGTAGCCAGGCGGCATTCAGCTTAGAGCCAGGTGAACGTTTAGCACAGTATGTCTTGGTTCCTGTGGTGCAGGCTGAATTTGATCTGGTGAATGAATTCGAAGCGACTGAACGCGGTGCTGGCGGTTTTGGTCATACGGGTAAAAACTAAGTTTTAATCGTGGCTTACATTCATTAACTGGATGTAAGTCATCTTTAGTTGATTAGATTCAAGATTAAAAGAATGAGCGGGTTGAAATATATTTAAAAATAAAACCTTATTTTCTGGCCAAGTAGAATTATTTAAATCTAAAATTTATGTAGTTATCAAATATCTAATTAGATGAAACTCAAAATAAATATAACCAAGTACCTAATTTTTAATTACAAGAACTCTATAATTCTGAAGTTGTAGATTATATTTTTATAATTGATTGTTACATTGAAATCGTTTAAAAATAGCGGGTCTTAAAACAAAAACAAATGTTTAAAGTCATTATGATGAAATCATCATTTTAAATCTCCTTATTTTAACGAATAGTGAAAAGACAGTTTTATGGGATCTATGAATCATCCATTCCCCATGCATATCTTTCGTGCCTATGACATACGCGGTAAAGTCAGTCTATTAGGTGCCGGGATCATTGATGCAATCGCCCACGGTTTAGCCCAGCAGTATCAGGCTGCGGGACAGACACGTGTCGCCATTGGTTATGATGCACGCATCAGTAGCCCGGCTTTTGCCGACACCATTGCCCGTATTTTTAAAGACTATTCGCTGGAAGCCACTATTTTAGGCTGCTGTTCCAGCCCGATGCTATATTTCACCTCACGTCAGTTTGATGGCAATGGCATTATGGTCACGGCCAGTCATAATCCCAAAGAAGATAATGGCATCAAATGGATTATTGATGGTGAACCACCTTGTCCTGAGATGATTCAACAGGTGGCCCAACTGGCAAAGTCGCATTGCGATAGCCAGCTACTTGGTTTAGCTGAACTGCCACATCAGATTATTCCAGAGTTTTGCCTACAGTATCAGCAAGGGATATTAGAAGATATTCAATTAAAGCGCCCGTTTAAAGTGATTCTGGATGGTCTGCATGGCTCAGCCGGACGTTGTGCCAACCTGGTACTCAGAAAAATGGGCTGTGAAGTGACTGCTTTACGTTGCGAGGCCAATGGACATTTTCCGGATCATGCGCCGGATCCTTCGCAAGACAAACATCTTGAGACTTTACGTCAAACCGTCATGCAACAGCAGGCTGATCTTGGTATTGCCTTGGATGGTGATGGCGATCGCCTGGTTCTGATTGATGAGCAGGGTCAGATTATTACAGCTGATCAGTTGTTATGCCTGTTTGCCGAAATCTGCCTGAACGATTCGGTACCACGCCAATTTGTTTATGATGTGAAATGTTCGACTCTGGTTCGCGATACGGTACAACGTCTGGGTGGAGAGCCGGTGATGATTCGTACCGGCAGTTCATTTCTGAGAACTTATCTGAACCAGTCTCAGCATCAGGCGATTTTTGGTGGCGAATATGCCGGACATTATGTCTTTAATGATGGCCGCGGCTGGGGCTATGATGATGGCCTGTATGCAGCGCTGCGAGTCATGGAATATCTGGATCAAACTGGTTTAAGTTTAGCACAGGCCTTGGCGGCTTATCCAAAACGGCATGGTACCGAAGATCTTTATATTTCAACGCGTCAAGTGCGTCCTGTTGAGCTTTTAAACTTCGTTGAGCAGCAATCCGAAAGAATTAATGCGCAAATCAGTAAAATTGATGGGATACGTCTTGATTTTGAGGATGGTTTTGGCATCATTCGAGCATCCAATACAGGTGAGTATTTCACGGTGCGCTTTGATGCCAATAATGCCCAGAGTCTGAATGAAATTCGTCATCTGTTTGTAGCCATGTTGCGTGACCGTTATCCAGAGATCGCTCAAGACATTTTAGATGCTCAATAAGGAGAGGCGAATGCCAAATCAACAAACAGGCATCGACAAAGCACAGATTTTGACAGAAGCTTTGCCGTATATTCAACGCTTTGCGGGTAAAACCCTGGTGGTAAAATACGGCGGTAACGCGATGACCGATCCTGAGCTGGAAAGTTCATTTGCACGTGATATCGTATTATTGAAAACAGTCGGCATTAATCCGATCGTGGTGCATGGTGGTGGTCCGCAAGTCGATTCCATGCTGAAACAGCTGGGCCGCGAATCAGACCGTATTGACGGCATGCGCGTAACTGATCCTGCGACCATGGAAGTAGTCGAGATGGTACTTGGCGGTAGCGTTAACAAATCCATCGTGAACCTGATCAACCAGCATGGTGGCCGTGCCATTGGTCTTACCGGTAAAGACGGCAACCTGATTCGTGCGCAAAAACTTTTAATGGAAAAAGTGGCTGAAGATGGTTCGGTTCAGCAAATTGATTTGGGTCTGGTCGGTGAAGTTGTTGGTGTGAAGACCGATGTTCTGGAAATGTTCACCAGTAGTGATTTTATTCCTGTGATTGCACCGCTGGGTGTGGACGAAGCAGGAAATACTTATAACATCAATGCCGATCTGGTCGCCGGTAAAGTCGCTGAAGCCCTAGGTGCAGAAAAACTGATTCTGCTGACCAATATCACCGGTGTCCTGGATGAAAATAAAAATCTGTTGACTGGTTTGACCACTCAGGAAGTCGATCGTCTGATCGAAACTGGCGTGATCTATGGCGGCATGATTCCGAAAGTGGGTTGTGCTCTGGATGCCGTAAAAGGTGGGGTGGTTAGCGCACATATCGTCGATGGTCGTGTACCACATGCCAGCTTACTGGAAATTTTCACCGATCATGGTGTTGGAACTCTAATTACCAATCGTGCCAATCCGCATCGCTCATAATCCATTTTTTGCCAAAAAGAGTCTCAATAGAGGCTCTTTTTTATTTGGATTTATCAAACCCAGATATTTGAAATGACAGGAACAGTCATGCACAATAAGCTTCTAAGTAAATAGAGAGCTGAAACCAGACCATGTGCCAACTGCTCGGAATGAATTGTGCCACCCCGACGGATATTACTTTTTCCTTCCGCGGATTTTCCCAGCGGGCAGGCATTACCTCTGATCATGCGGATGGTTTCGGGATTGCTTTCTTTGAAGATAAAGCCTGCCGTCTGTTTGTTGATAACCAGTCTGCGGTTGAATCTCCGATTGCTGAACTGGTACGTAATTATCCGATCAAATCCCGCAATGTGATTGCGCATATACGCAAAGCTACCCAAGGCAAAATTAATCTGGAAAATTCCCATCCTTTTAGCCGTGAACTTTGGGGACGGCAGTGGATTTTTGCCCATAATGGTGATTTGCATGATTATTTTCCCGAACTGTCAGGGCGCTTTACTCCAGTAGGGAATACGGATAGCGAGCGGGCTTTTTGCTATCTGCTGGACCAGTTAGTGAAACATTTTGGCTATCATGAACCCAAATTGGATCAGGTTTTTGATCTGCTGGCCGAAATTTCACCTGGAATCGCGGAACATGGTACCTTTAATTTCTGCCTTTCGAATGGTCAGGCGCTGTTTAGCTATGCCATTACCAAACTCCACTGGCTGGTACGTGAATACCCGTTTAGACCGGCGCAGCTCATAGATATTGATGTCGAAGTAGACTTTAGTCAGGTTACGACACCTGAGGATCGTGTGGCAGTCATTACTACTGAACCTTTGACCCAGAATGAAGAATGGACAGCTTTCCAGCCCGGTGAAATGATCCTGTTTCAACATGGGGCGAAAGTGCGTTCTCAAGTGACGCATGTCGAACGTTTGGAACGTGAACGGCTGGATCCTTCCCTAAAACGCATCACGCGCGCTGACCAATATTAAAAATTGCATCAAGACGGAGTTTAAACTCCGTTTTTATATTAAAAAATAGATAAAAATTTAAGAATAAATAATGGTTTAACACTAATTTTTGGTTAATTAATATCTTAGCTTTTTACTCAAGATAAATTATTTTTAATTATATATAACAGAAACTTAAAATGAAAATACCGGCTTTAGGCGGAAAGCCGACTAATTTACTTCATTTTTATTTCAATCAATAGGCTATATGCTCATTTTCACGTTATAAGTCCTTAATATTTATAGGTGGTCGTAATGAAAATGAAATGGGTCCCAGATTATAATACTGGTATCGATGTGATTGACGATCAGCACAAACGAATTCTCGATTATATCAACGAAATTGATGGAATCGATGCAACTACCGAGCGTGCCCGTATTAAACAGATTCTTGATAATATTATTGATTATACCCAGTCACATTTCACCTTTGAGGAATCTCTTCAGGAAGAAGCCGGTTATAAATATCGGGTGCCGCATAAACGTGTGCATGACCTGTTTATTAAGAAAATTGAATCTTATCGTGACCGTTTTGAACTGGGGCAGTCGATTGAACATGAACTGCACGAAGTATTATCGAAATGGCTGATTAACCATATTCAGCATGATGATGCCGATTATGTGGGTGCAGTCAAAGAAAATATGATGGGTATCATTAAAGAAAAAGAACAGAAAAAAGGTAAAAACTGGTTCGCCCGGTTTTTCTCATAATAAAAGATTTCAGCAAATAAAAAGAATTAAAATTTAATTATAAATTTGGCGCAGCAAATCACCGTTAAGGTGGTTTGCTTTTTGTTTTTGATTTTCACCGCTTCACAAGGCAAAATAGCGCTAGATTTTTATAGGAATGCATCATGCAGGACAATGCTATGTCAAAATGGTTATCGCCGCTGATGGCTTTCTGTTTATCGTTTATTATCATCGCGACGCTCGCACCGATAACCGGTATACAGATTGATCGTCAGCTGGATTTCTGGATGCTCTGGTTAGCCACCATGCTGATTCTGGCGCTTCCAGTCTGCTACTTGGAAATTGCTTTGGCCAAGCGCTCTAAAACAACGCCATTACAGGCGCTGTCGACGCTGACCCGTGAAGCTGATGCGTCACAGAAATGGCGTATTGTCGGCTGGTTAAGTGTGATCTTTATTCCGTTTCTGGCAGGTGCCATGCTGAACAATGCCAGCAATGTTCTGGCGGTCGCTGCACTTGATCTTGCACCGAATCTTTTGTTGATCGGATTGGCAATTGCTGCTCTGGCCTTGTCACTGCTGCCGCGTCAAATTTTATTAGCTGTTACAATGATTGGTGTGCTAGCGTCTCTGGTTCTGGCCAATGTGATAGGAACTGCACTACATGCATGGCAAGTCACGCCAGTCGAGTTCTCGGAATGGGGCAATGCCACCGTATTGGCTTTGGTCGCAAGTGGTCTGGGCATGGGCTTGTACTGGCAGTCTAGCCTGAGTACGGTGCAAAAACAGGATGTCGCCAGTAAGACAGTATTGCCGATCTGGATTGCGCAGCTAGTTGCTGTTATTGCATTTGCTTTCTTTGCCGTGCAAGCGCAGATTCCTGCATTTACTCTGGTCACTGCCATAATGGCAGCTGCCGCATTAATGCTGCAAATGGCACGTGAACAGCTACAGCAACGTCAGCTTCATCCTGTAGTGCAATGGGCAATTGTCGCTGTAGTCACACTGATCTGGGCCCTTCCAAATGTGACCCAAGTTTTTAATGTGGTCTTGCTCGTCTGGGGTCTAGTGATTTGTTTGATCTATGCGCTGTTTGCCGGCTGGATCATGAAGATCAGTCATTTGCGTAAATCAATGAATTTCAGCTCTGAAGCATTCTATAACCTTTGGCGTATTGCAGTACGTGTGGTGTTGCCTGTCGGGATTATTCTGGCAATCATTGCTGTCTTAGGACAATTCGTCTAATGAGTGAGGCAATGATCTGGGTGGCGTATGCGACGCCAGAAAAACAATTTCATCTAGCCGTACAATTTCAGCCCGGCATGACAGCATTGGATGCGATTCAGCAAAGTGGAATCCGTGAGCAGGTCGACTTGCCTGAACAGTTATCTTTGGGCATCTTTGGCGTGCGTTTGCAAGATCAGCAGCAGCCACTGGCAGCAGGTGACCGGGTGGAAATTTACCGAGCACTGACTATCAATCCTAAAGACATCCGACGTAAACGCGCCGAGAAAAATCCTGTGGGTCGTTATGCCAGAGGCAATCTTTTAAGAAAGCTGAAACCGTCTTCCGAATAGAAAGCTGTTTGAATGAGCAGTAGTCTCAATGATCTGCTCAATCAATCAGCTTAATCAAAAAAGCCCCTGATGATTCAGGGGCTTTTTCATGTGAAACCAACTATAGTGGAGGAGCATTTAAAATTGCTTCTTTTGATCCTGGTAAGCCGGGTTGAGATTCTGGAATCGTCTCCAGACCTTCAACACGTTCCACGATACCAGACTGGTTAAAGTAGATTTTCAAATGCTGGCCTTGGGCTGCCGGGATCTTGGCTTTTTTAGCGTAGGTTCCTGGGGTATACTTATAGATGTAGTCCCAGCGTAAAGGATTCAGTGGATCGCTTACTGTTGGACTGCCCAGTAAGAAACGCACCTGTTGATGGCTCATTCCCACCTGAATTTTAGCGGCTTGTGCTTGGGTTAAAGGGGTTCCTTGTGGAATATCTACTTTATAAACACCTAATGTCGAACAGCCGACGAGCAATGAAGTGACGAATAACGTCAACATGATTTTTTGCATTTTGCTAAACTATCCCAAATTAATTATGATGCATTTGATCCAAGGATAGATCATACTGCATCTAAACTTTGTTGCATATTCCAACTTTGATTTTGTTGAGAGACCTTTTTACATGACTATTTCAAACCAAGATTTACGAAAAGCTGGGCTGAAAGTTACCCTTCCACGAATTAAAATATTAGAATTACTAGAAAATTCAAAACAACATCATTTAAGTGCGGAAGATATTTATAAGACTTTACTCGATCAGGGCGAAGATGTAGGTTTAGCAACTGTGTATCGTGTGTTAACGCAGTTTGAAGCAGCGGGCATCATCGAACGTCATAATTTTGAAAATAATCATTCAGTTTTTGAAATTATGCAGGAAGATCACCACGATCACCTGGTGTGTTTAAATTGCAGCAAAGTTGTTGAATTTATTAATGACACGATTGAAAAAGAGCAGCATGATGTTGCCGAGAAATTTGGTTTTGAATTAACCGGGCACTCACTGAATCTGTATGGCTACTGCGATGCGCCTGCCTGTCAGGAAGTGTTCCGTAAAAAATAATTTGAGCGCTGGTTCAAACAAAAAAACAGGCTTCTTGCGAAGCCTGTTTTTTTATGCCTTCAAGATGATCAAGACTGACCATCAAAAGTAATATTGGAATGCGCACGTAATAAGTGGCTACCACCTTCTTCTGATAGTTTGATTTGCAGACGCAAGTCGTTTGGTGAATCAGCATGTTTCAGCGCATCTTTATAGCTGATCTGTTTGGCTTTATACAGATCATATAGCGCCTGATCGAAAGTCTGCATGCCCAGTTCACGGGAACGCTTCATCAGATCCTTGATTTCATGCACATCACCTTTACGAATCAGGTCAGCAATCAGCGGTGAATTGATCAGAATTTCAATGGCAGCGCGGCGACCATTGCCATCGATGGTTGGAATCAGTTGCTGTGCCACAATGGCTTTCATGTTCAGGGACAGGTCCATAAACAGCTGATTATGCCGGTCTGCTTCGAAGAAATGGATAATCCGGTCAATTGCCTGGTTGGCGTTGTTGGCGTGCAGGGTAGCAAAGACCAGATGTCCGGTTTCGGCGAAGGCAATGGCATAGTCCATAGTTTCACGTGAACGGATCTCACCGATCAGAATTACGTCCGGTGCCTGACGCAAGGTGTTTTTCAGGGCAATTTCAAATGAATCTGTATCAATGCCGACTTCACGCTGGGTGATAATACAGCCCTTATGCTGGTGAATAAATTCGATCGGATCTTCAATGGTAATGATATGACCTTTGGAATTTTCATTACGATAACCGACCAAAGATGCCAGCGAGGTTGATTTACCGGTACCGGTTGCTCCGACAAAAATAATGATGCCACGTTTGGTCATCGCCAGTTCTTTTAAAATTGGCGGTAACTTGAGTTCATCCATCGTGGGGATAACAGTTTCAATTCGACGCAGCACCATCCCCGGTTGATCACGTTGCTGGAAAGCACTAACACGGAAGCGCGCGGACTTGTCCGGGTTGCTGATCGCGAAGTTGCATTCACGCGTTTCGGCAAATTCCTTACGCTGCTTTTCGCTCATGATCGAGTTCAGCAGTTGTCCCACAGCCGGTCCAGGCAATTTCACCGAACCAATGGGTAGAATTTGACCGTTAATTTTGATAGAGGGTTCGACATCGGCTGTGATGAACAGATCCGAGGCCTTTTTCTCTACCATGTAATTGAGTAAGCCGTTAAAGTCCATGATAAAACCCCAATAAAATGATTTTTTTATAAGAATGATTCAGGCTGTTTTGCTGCAGTACGGGCGACTTGCGGGCTGATAATACCTTTAGACACTAGAGTTTTCAGGCTTTGATCCATGGTAGTCATACCATAATTGGCACCGGTCTGGATTGCAGAATACATTTGAGCCACTTTGTTTTCACGGATCAGGTTACGGATTGCCGGAATACCAATCATGATTTCATGTGCAGCCACACGACCGCCACCATTTTTCTTGAGCAGGGTTTGTGAAATCACCGCTTGCAGCGATTCAGACAACATGGCACGAACCATGTCTTTTTCTTCGGCCGGGAATACATCAATCACACGGTCAATAGTTTTTGCCGCTGAGGTGGTATGCAGGGTCCCGAACACCAGGTGACCGGTTTCCGCTGCAGTTAATGCCAGACGAATCGTTTCAAGGTCACGCATCTCACCGACCAGAATAATATCCGGGTCTTCACGTAATGCAGAACGTAATGCTTCATTAAATCCATGAGTATCACGATGCACTTCACGCTGGTTGATCAGGCATTTTTTGGATTGGTGTACAAATTCGATTGGATCTTCGACTGTTAAAATATGGTCATAGCGATTGTCATTGATATAGTCTAGCATCGCTGCAAGCGTAGTCGATTTACCTGAGCCGGTTGGTCCTGTGACGAGGACCAGGCCACGTGGGTATTCACAAAGATCTTTAAAGATTTGACCCATGCCAAGGTCTTCAATGGTCAGCACTTTAGATGGAATGGTACGGAAGACTGCACCTGCACCGCGGTTCTGGTTGAATGCGTTGACACGGAAACGGGCCACGCCTGGAACTTCAAAGGAAAAGTCAGTTTCCAGATTTTCTTCATAATCGCGGCGTTGCTTATCGTTCATAATGTCGTACACCAGTTTGTGTACTTCTTTATGTTCCAGTGCAGGCAGGTTAATGCGACGGACTTCCCCGTCTACACGGATCATCGGTGGTAAACCTGCTGATAAGTGTAAATCCGACGCACCATTTTTAGCAGAAAAGGCTAACAGTTCTGTAATATCCATAAGGTCCCCGAGTTCATTAAAATGTTATTTATTTTGCTAGAATAATAAGGCTTTCCCACAGCTTAACCAACACTTAGTTCACGAGCAAGGGAAAAAAATCCGGACGAAATGAGAACCCCATCAATGAATATGCTGCAACAGTCACGAAATCAGGTTTTAGCTCAGATCCAGGCCGCGTGCACTCAGGCCGGGCGTGAGCCGAATTCGGTACAACTATTGGCCGTGTCCAAAACCCAGCCGAGTAGTGCGCTGGCAGAGATGTATCAGACAGGCCAGCGGGCCTTTGGTGAAAATTATTTGCAGGAAGCATTGGAAAAAATCACCGAACTAAAAGACCTGGAGATTGAGTGGCATTTTATTGGACATGTGCAGCGTAACAAGACCAAGCATCTGGCAGAAAATTTTGCCTGGGTACATGGAGTCGATCGCCTGATTATTGCCGAGCGTTTATCAAATCAGCGTGGAGATGATCAGCCCGCACTGAATATCTGTATTCAGGTGAATATTGATGGTCAGGATACCAAAGATGGTTGCCGACCAGATGAGGTTGCAGATTTGGTCGCACAAATCAGCCAACTGCCGAATATGCGTTTACGTGGTTTGATGGTGATTCCAGCACCGAATAATCCTCAAGCCTTTGCTGATGCCAAAGTTTTATTTGATGTAGTAAAAACACAACATGCTCATCCTGAAGACTGGGATACTTTAAGTATGGGCATGTCTGCGGATATGACCGAGGCGATTGCAGCGGGTTCCACTATGGTACGGGTCGGTACGGCCTTGTTTGGCGCACGTCCTAAAAAGGATGCATAAACTTCTACGGTCAGTTTTTTACAGCAAAGCGTTATCGCAGGGTATCGGATAACGCTTTTTTTCTGGCTGGTTCGAACCATTTAGCCATCAACCAAGCGAAGAGAATTAAGCTGCACATGCTACCAATCAGGGCTAAAATTGCTCCTCCCAGACCATAGGCCAAAGTTGCCGGAATACAGCCCAAAATAAATAAAAGTAAGGGGAAATGGGTGACATACAAGGTATAGGAGAAATCAGCGGATTGAACCCAGACCGGATGATAGTGACTGCGTTGATGCTGGAGTTGTACCAGCCAGCAACTAAATGCCAGACCCAGACAGAAATTAAAAGGGACAAAATTCACAGCACGGTATTGCTGGGCCTCATCAATCACCTGAAACTGGTAAGCATCAAAACAGGCGATGATGAAGGCCAAGCCAAATAGGGCTAATTTGACCGCTTGTAAGCGGTTTAAAAAACGTAGCTGAAGATAGGGAAATGAACAGGCAAAGGCAGTGAGCCAGACCAGAAAATAAATAAAAAACTGGATGTTCAGTACTGACAGTATAGCCAGAACCATAAAAAAACCGATTTTGGCCATTTCCGAATCTTTCAAAAAAGGCAGGAATCCGGCCAGCACATAAAACCAGACTTCATAGCTCAGGCTCCAGAGCGCAGCATTGGCTGAAACCGTTGGCGTCACAAAGCCATTCAAAAATAGCAGCGAGCCAACAAATTCCATTATATCTACACGATAGTCAGTCCGGATCATCATGCCAAAACTGTGTTGAAAAGCATGCGTGTGGCTGGCAAATAATAGTGGAGCAAGCAAATATAAAACCAGCGTCAAAACCATGGTAAACAGGAAGGGTGGTAAAATCCTGCGGCAACGCTGTTGGGCATAACGGCGCAGATTAAATTGACCATGCTGATGAATGTTGTGCTGGAGCGAATAGCCGATCAGATAGCCACTTAAGGCAAAGAAAATCATGACTGCAGCCTGCCCAAGCAGGCGTATCCATGAATAAATGCTGGTATCGAAAGGCGCAATAAATGCTTGAAAGCAGTGACTGAACAGCACCACAATGGCACTGATACCCCGTAGGCTCTCAAGCTGTAGGCTGAAATAGGGCGAGAGCGTGTTCGGGGCAGGGTGAATCATCGTTAACCTATAATCTGAATGGTACTGGCGCCTGCACCGACAGGCTTGACCTGAATTTGTACCGGAATCCGTTCGTGCATTTCCTGAATATGTGAGATTACGACCACTTTACGTCCCTGACTTTGTAACTGATCAAGTGCATTCATTACCATATGTAATGAAGATGCATCAAGGGTGCCAAAACCTTCATCGATAAACAGGGATTCTATTTTCATGGAGCCTGAAGCCATATTGGCAATTGCCAAAGACAAGGCAAGGGCGGTCAAGAATGACTCACCACCAGAAAGCGATGAAACAGAACGGGTTTCACCATCCATATCATGGTCAATAATGGCAAGGCTGAGTGAGTTGTCTAAACGTTTTAAGGTGTAACGCTGAGACAGCATCGCGAGTTGCTGATTGGCAAATTCAAGCAAAATATCAAGGTTATATTGCTGCGCATAATCACGGAATTTTTTGCCTGTGGCATCCCCCATAAGACTGGAAATTTTATTCCAGCGATGTTCTTCAGTTTGAATTTGCTGAATTTGTTCGGCAAACTGTTTTTGCTTGTCTAGGTTCGAGTAGTGAACATCTAACTTGGTCTTAAGTTGGTCACGCTGTTCTTGTCGCTCTGCTAAAGCTTTAAGGTTCAGTTCAATGGCACGCTCAATCTGTAAGATTTGTACTTCAGGTTGAGTTTGTAAATGTTGCGTGAGCAGATGTTGTGTGGTTTTCAGTGCGGATGCTGCATCGACCAAGGCATGTTCGATATCTTTAATATGTTGACGTAGTTTTTGAGTTTCTTCAGTTGAAATGAGGCTTAATTGTGAAATCAAAGCATGATTAAAATCTAAATTTTGATTTAACCAGTGTTCGATTTCTAAAACACAAGCATGATGCTGTGTTTCAAGTTGAGCCAACTGAATTTTGAGTTGATCAAGCTGCCGTTGTTGGCTATCAAATTGTTGACGAGCTTGATCAAATTTCTTACGTGCATCATTAAATTTGCTTTGCAATTGCTGTCGGTTCTGATCGAATTTCGCCAACCATTCATGGGGTTTTTCAACCTGTGTTTGCGTCATTTCAAAAATAGCGTAAATCGCAAGATCACTATTCTTTTTGCCCTCAATGGTTAAGTTTTCAATACGTTTTGCAGCAGATTGAATTTTTTCCTGACTAAATTTGATTTGTTGCTGAGCTTGCTCAAGTTGTTGTGCAGTTTGGTTGAATTGAATATTCAACTCATTTAGTTGTTTTAAGTGAGTTTGACGTTGTTGTAGCTTGTGATTAACCTGTTCGGCACTACTTAAAGTCGAATGTTTCCATAACTGTTTTTCTGCGTCATTTAGCAAATTGAGAATATGCTGAATATTGTCTTCAGCTTGTTGCACACTCGATAAATGCTGTGTGGTTTGTTGAATCGAAGTTACAAGTGCATGACCTTGCTTTTGTGCATTTTCATGTGAAATCAATGTTTCTTCAATTTGCTTTCGTGCTTGTTGTACATCACTGATTTGAGATGAGATGATCTGAGTCAAGATTTGATGATCTTGTATAAAATCGAAAGAGATATTGAGTGTATCGAGCTGTGGCTCAAGTTGAATTTGTACGTGTTGCAATTGCGCCGTCAGTGTTTCAAGTTGTTTTGAATTGGCATCTAAAGAAGCAGCCTGTTGGGTACAGGTTTTTTGCAGATGTTGCCACGTATCGAAAGCTAGTTTTTCTTTTTCAAGTTCTTGCTGTTCTTGTTGCTCTTGAAGTTTGAATAATTCATCTGCAAATGCATCCTTTGTCAAATAAGGGTGCTGCGTACTTCCACAAACCAAACATGCTTCACCATCGACTAAGTTTGCTCTGAGTTTTTCAATACTTTCAGTATTAAGTAAACGCTGTTGTTGCAACATTTGTTGCAGTTGTTCACGCGCTTTCTTCTGAGTTTGATAGGTGGTTTCAGCAATTTTTAGCTGAGCGTGACTTTGTTCAATTTGCTGAATCAGCGTATTTTTTAGCGTGATTAGATTGTTATTTTCAGTATCAATATTTTTGAAGTTTTGCCATTGTTGCTGAACAACATTCAGCTGATTTAACTTGTGTAATAGCTGTTCACGCTCAATACGGAGTGATGAAATTTTCTGATTGAGCGCATCATCTTGACCAAATTGTTGAGTCAATTCTTCAAGTTGTTTTTGTTGAGCCAATAATTGTGTATTGGCTTGTTGCACATCACCATAATGTTTTTCAAATTGAGCATAACTTTGAATAAAACGCTGAACTTGGTTGATGTGTGCTGAAAGTACGTCATCCAACGAATTAAAATGATTTGAACTTTCTAATTGCGCTGTGTGTTGAGTAATGTTGTGTTGTATCTGCTCAAGTAGCTCTTTGATCTGTTTTTCATTGTTGAGATGTGGTGCGTGCTGATCTTCTAAGGTTTTAATTTCACTTTGGGCATTGCGTAGTTGCTCAACTAAAATCTGCCGTTCGGTAACACGAGACCGCACTAGCTCTATTTTTTCTTGATGTTGAACCTCAAATTGATACTGTTGTTTTTGCTCAGTATCTATTTTTTCAAAGGCTGTTTTTTCAGTATTGAATTGTTGTTCAATCTGCATAAATTGCTGCTGTGCATGCGTCAATTGTGGTTGTAATTTGGTAAGATCAGCATTGATGTTCTTTTGCTGAATAATGCTTGGGCGAATAGAAGCAAAGGACTCAAGTTGTTGTAATTGAGCTTTTTGAGGGGTGAGTGCATCGACTTGTTGTTGCTGGATTTCCAGTTGTTGCTGTCGTTGCTGAACATCATTTTCCAGCTTTTGCTTTTGCTCAAACCATCGCTGGTTTTTTTCGAGTGCGGATTTTTCTTGTTCTAATTTTTTGTATTCAGTACAGATTGTATTGAATTGATCGCTTATAGTCGCTAAATCTTCTTCCGACAAAGTCTCAATATCACCGAGTCTGACTTCTAAAGCTTTGCGCTGATTGGCGATTTCCTTGGTTTTTTCATATGCCAATTGACCAATTTTGCCAAAAATACTGGAGTTGGTCAGATATTCGAGCAGTTCACCACGTTCAGTATCCCGTGATTTTAAAAATGCGGTCACTTCAGATTGAGCCAATAAAACGGCACGGGTAAATTGCTCAAAACTCAGCTGAGTAATTTGCAGAATTTTAGCTTCTACCGCTTTGGCTTTATCGGCAAGAATATTGCCATCACTCAGGCATTTCAGTGAACGTTGCACACTTTGCAATTTGCCTGTGGGATTTTCACGTGCACGTTTAATTTCCCAGCGAGCTGAATATACTTTTTGATCTTGTGCAACAAAACTCAGTTCGGCAAAACCAATGCCTGTACCGCGACGCAAAACAGTCAATGGTGAATTGGTGAGAAGTTCAGAACCATCGATATCAGTCAGTTTGCCATCGCTATCTTTTAAACGAGGTACACGATTGAACAGTGCCAAACACATTGCATCCAGAATCGTGGATTTTCCGGCGCCTGTTTTACCGACAATTGCAATTAAGCCTGCACTGGCAAGTGGATTGCTTTCAAAATCAATAAAATGTTCACCTGCAAGCGATGCCAAGTTTTTTATACGAATAGATAAAATTTTCATGGCATATCCTTATGGTGTTTCATTAGCAACAATACTTTTTTCCGCCTCAGTAATCAGGCTGAGAAAATCTTTCAGCACCGAATCATCGGCGCTGTAACCCTGTTTGAGCCAAAGCTGTTCAAATAGTCTTTTGGGGGTTGGCGGCTCTAAATGGATCTTCTGAGCTTGTGCATCATCAAGATTAATAGCTTGATATTGACGTGCAATGCGCACCAGTCGATAGCGGTTCGGCGGAAGTGCATCTTCAAAAGTTTGTCTTAAATTGGGTGGAGGAGGCGTTGCCGTATGATATTCAATATCGATATATTCACGTTGATCAATTGCTTCAATTTCCCCATGTTCAAGGGTTCGAATATGCTCAAAGATTTCATTGAGTTCACCACGGAGTCGATGCAGGCGTACACTGCGTGGAATAAGCAAAGCTTCAAACTGAAAACGTGCCTCATCTTCTAATTGAGGGTCAATCCTGACTTCAACTATTTGATGCTTATAATTAATCTCACTAAATGACAAAGGGATTGGGGAACCACTATAGCGAATATGCGGCTGACCGACCTTTTGCGGTTTATGCAAATGCCCCAGCGCGACATAATCAATCACATCATCAAACAGCGCCGTCGACAGGGCCTCTTCATTGCCCACAATAATCGGACGCTCAGAGTCCGAGGTCTCACCACCTTGCATATGCGCATGTGACATTAAAATCAGTGCCTGATGTGGCTGTTTGCGGGCTTTGGCTTCGGCAATCAGTTGTTGATGCAGATAGCTAATGGCGTTCTGGCTATTGCTGGTATGTTCATTCAGCCCAGTAATTTCGGCACTGCGTAAATAGGGCAGGGTTAGACACCAGGCGATGATATTTTTATCCTGATCATAAATAGGAATAAGCAAACGATCCAGGTTCAAGGTATTTTCTGCTGTGCGGCCTACAATTCCCACAGCTTTGGCATTGAATTTGGCCAGCAAGGGTTCAACCTGCTCAATCCGGTAACCGGAATCATGGTTGCCTGCAATCATTAAGGTTTGCATATGCGGCGCCAGGTCATGTGCATCGGCCAGAAACTGGTACAGTTGTCTTTGCGCACTGGACGCTGGATTGATCACATCAAAAATATCGCCAGCAATCAGCAAAGCATGCGGTTGCTTTGCTTTAATTTGCTCAAGTAACCAAGTCAAAAACTGCGCATGTTCAAATTCACGGTCATGGTTATGGAAAAATTGTCCCAGATGCCAATCGGAAGTGTGAAGAAAATGAACTGCCATGTAATGAACCCCAAGATATCTGCCTTGCCACTATAGGAAAAAGCACAGGTAAAAATCTACTTGTAAAACGATATTTCAGCGAATTGTTTGTAATATTCAAGCTGAATCTATTTTGATCAGTATGGATATTACTGGACGGTTGTATCCAAATCATCAGATATCGAAGGCTCTGCAAGTTATCAGATTTTAAAAATAGGGATTTTAAAAAATAAAAACCGACGATTCGAGTGATGATGAAATCGTCGGTCAAATTTGTGTTACATGAAGATTTTGGCTGCTATTCAAAATTTCCCTGTACACTGGACTTATTGCTTTAGCTCTAAAGGTCAGCAAAAATTCGTGGATGCCAGTCCAAATTTTTGTACCTTGTGCCCTATATAACGTCACCCTGTAGTGGATGGTTGACAATAAAATGAAAAAAAAACCTAATTTTTTTTATACTAGCTTGTTGAAGATCACTGAGTCATGCATATGCTGCCGCTAAGTCGTTATTTTATCTGGTTTTTCGTTATATGTTTTATTTTTACTTGTATTTGCGGTGTACTGGCAGCCTTGCTGCCGATGGGGATGGGTGCAGTCTTGACGATTGTTCCTTATCTGGTGGCCATGATTTGGGTGCTTTTTAAATTTCTAAAACAGCAAAAACGTGCCCCGACCCAGGCAGAGCGTAAAAAATTCACCCTCGGATTTAGCCTGATTTACTGGGGCTATAATTTATTATTTCTCTTGCTTGGTATTGTCATCGCCACCCGTTCCAATCCGAATGCCTGGCAGGACTTTCTGCTGTATCTACAGCAGCCACAATTTATGAGTATTGTGCTGATCATGTTCCTGATGATCGCAATTCCGCTGTATCTGCTGACCTACTGGTTTTATGGCAAGCAGGCCCAGCGTATGGCAGAGAAAATGTTTGGTCATCCCCCTCAGTGATCATAGGTGAATCATTTTGTGACGGCCAATCTTCATAAATTGATTGAATGGTGAAAGATACAAATTCTCCACTACAAAAATCTTCTCGGTTTAAAAAGCTGAAGATGAGTGGCGTATAATTTAAACCAAGAAAATAATAAGGCGAAGAATGACTAATGTATAAACCTGTAGTGCTGGTGACGGGAGCGAGTGGTTTTATTGGCAGTCATCTCGTGCGTTTTTTATTAGAGCGTGATTATCGGGTGATTGGCCTGACCCGTCAGAAAAATAAACGTGAACCACATCCGGACTTCCATTGGATCAATCAGCTGGATGAATTAAAACAGCATCAGATTGATTATGTGGTCAATCTGGCTGGCGAAAGCATTGGTCAGGGACGCTGGACGGCAGCGCGTAAAAAGAAATTGCTGGATAGCCGTTTAGACACCACCAAAAAGGTTTTTGATTATTTAGAAAAATATCAGATTAAACCGAAACGGATTATTTCGACATCGGCGGTTGGCTATTATGGCATTGACCCCAATGAGCGCTGGGAACAGGTCTGCACGGAACAAAGCCCGCCACAAGATATTTTTATGTCTGAACTCTGTGCGAAGTGGGAACAACTTGCCTTGTCCTATACTAACCAGAACACCAAAATTGTTCGCTTTGCTGTGGTGTTTGGCAAAGGTGATGGGATTCTTCCGCAGATGGTGTTACCGATTAAATTGAATCTGTTCGGCCGCATTGGTCATGGACGTCAGCCAGTGACCTGGGTGCATTTAGAGGATGTACTGCGTGCGATTGAATTCTTGATGCTCGAGGATACAACCGAGCAGATCTTTAATGTGGTCGCGCCAGAAAAAAGTAGTCAGGCCCAGTTTGCACGAAATGCGGCCCAGATTCTGAAGCGTAAACCATTATTAGCACTACCCGCATGCAGTCTAAAAATAATGCTGGGAGAACAGTCACAACTGGTATTAAACGGTCAGTATGTACAGCCCAAAGCCTTGCAGGAGGCTGGATTCCAGTTTCATTATCCAACCCTGAAAGAAGCACTGAGCAATATTCTAAAGCACTAAGCGACTGGGCTCTAATAAACGGACTGGATCATAAGGATCTGGATCAACGATTGGGCTTTGTTCAAGTATGAGTTGAGCGAGCAATTTGCCTGATGCTGGTCCCATACATAAACCGTTACGGAAATGTCCAAAATTGGCCCAGGTATTTTGCAGCTTGGGAATTTTGCCAATATAGGGAATACCATCGGGTGAGCTGGGTCTTAATCCGGCCCATTGCTTGACCAGCGGAAAATCTGCCAGTTCTGGCACCATCTCGATGCAATCTCGTGAAATATCCTGCCGGATTTCGATAGAAGGCGAGGTGTCAAAACCGACCTGACGCATGCTGGACCCACATAAAACATGTCCGTCCTGACGTGGAATCAGGTACATAACCTTGTTCATGCACATGGTCGGCAGCCAGTTTTGTGGCGTTTTAAACAGCAGAATCTGGCCCTGAACCGGCTGTACTGGAATTTCCAAACCAAGTTGCTGTGACCAGTATTGTGACCATGCTCCGGTTGTGAACACATACTGATCTGCCTGAAAAAGCCGGCCATTTTTATCTACGATACTTTTTACACAGCCTTGTTGAATATTAAGGCGCGTGATTTTGCAATCTTCTTGCCAAGTGATACGAGGATGGTACTTCAAGTAGCTAATGATCGACTGTAATAACCGTGGATTACGGATATTGGCCAGTTCAGGAAAATAAATCGCCTGTTTAAATTTGCTCTGATTAATTCTGGGATTGATCTGTTGCAGTTTAGCCTGATCAAGTAATTTTGCCTGTTGCTGTGGCTCTTGATGTGTTGCGGCATAACTTAAACCGATTTCAAAATCGGCTACATCAAAAATCAGCATACCTGTTTCATGAATCTGGAAATCAATCCCGGTCACGGGTTGAAGTTTTTGATTCCAGTCCTGATACATCGGTTTGGCATGTCGGGCCAAAGCATTTACAGCAGCGGGATAACGCCAGGGATACATCGGGGAGAGGATGCCTCCTCCAGCCCAGGATGCAGCCTGTCCGGCGGCCTGCTGATCAAAAAGGGTAACAGAACATCCCTGTTCAATAAGTTCCAGCGCCGACATCAAACCCGTGATACCAGCGCCGATGATGGCGATATGCATTGCGCCGAAATCCTTTTACTTCATGTCTTTCAGTTTAAGCGCAGCTTCTTCAGCAAAATAGGTCCAGATACCATCTGCACCGGCACGGCGACAGCTCATCAGCGACTCAATAATCACATTGTCAGATAACCAGCCATTTTGAATTGCTGCGGCCAGCATGGCGTATTCGCCACTGACCTGATAGACAAAGGTCGGTACGCCAAAAGTGTCTTTGACTTCGCGGACGATATCCAGATAAGGCATGCCCGGTTTAACAATCACCATGTCTGCACCTTCCTGAATATCCAGCGCAATTTCATGCAAGGCTTCAGCGCGGTTACCGACATCCATCTGGTAATTGTATTTATTGCCGCCTTTTAAGTTGCTGGCAGAACCGACTGCATCACGGAACGGGCCATAGAAACTTGATGCATATTTGGCTGAATAGGCCATGATCGAGGTATAGATATGACCATTTTGCTCAAAGGCCTGACGAATCGCACCGATCCGACCATCCATCATGTCACTTGGAGCAAACACATCTGCACCCGCTTCGGCATGGCTTAAGCCCTGTTTAATAAGGCACTCGACCGTTTCATCATTTAAGACATAACCGTTCTCATCAATAATGCCGTCCTGACCATGCGTGGTATACGGGTCTAATGCGCCGTCAGTAATCAGCACCATTTCTGGCAGTTCTTTTTTCAATAAACGTAAGGTGTTTTGCACCAGACCATCTCCACGCCATGCGGCTTCTGCAGTCAGGCTTTTATCTTCTTGTGGGGTGACCGGAAATAGCGCCAGTTTATTTACACCGAGTTCCAGCAGACGTTCTGATTTTTTTAACAACAAGTCCGCTGATAGACGCTGGATATTCGGCATACTTGGAATATCTTGGGTCTGGTTTTGTCCTGGCAGGACAAATACTGGATAAATGAGATGATCTGCCGCGAGATGGGTTTCACGAACCATCGAACGTAAATGTTCATTTTTACGAATACGACGCATGCGAGTTGCAGGAAACGCGGGACGATTGAACGTATAAGTCATAAAAATCTCAGTAATCAGTATTAAACTAGGCCTCTATTGTAGCTCTAACTCAAATTTTTGGGCATAAATTAGCGGTTTTTATTGTGGTGGATTCGGGCAGAGTGATGAGTAAGACAGAGAGAAACTGGACAGGTAATATACATCTGGGCTCGAAAGTGGATATTGATGTAGTCCTGAACCAGCTGGTACATGCTTTTAATAGCTCTCCTTTTTTTAAGCATAATGGCATGACCATGCGGGTGGTCGAGGGCCAGATTGAGGCCTATGTAGAAATGCAGGATTTCATGATTGGTAATGTGGCTTTCCAGATTCTGCATGGCGGTCTGGCTGCAACTGTACTGGATAGTGTCGGTGGTATTGTGGCCATGGGCGAACTGTATAAAAAAGCCGAACCGGAAACGATTGCAGATACCATTAAAAAAGTGTCGCGTCTGGCGACGGTCGATATGCGGGTGGATTATCTGGCGCCTGGACGTGGCAAATATTTTATTGCACGTGCAGAAACCTTACGTTTGGGACGCAAGGGCTGCACCATGCGCATGACCATAGTGAATAATGAAGATAAGGCGATTGCCACTGCAATTGCTTCTTATGCCTATTAATGAAATCGTGAACTGAGGAAACAAAAAAGTACTGTTAAACAGTGCTTTTTTTATGATGATCAAATATGAACCTAGAGGATTTAGAGATCAGATTTAGCCCGTTTCAAGGCATTTTGCCATTTGGCTAAATGCATTTCTCTTTCGTCATTTTGCATTTTGGGTTCAAAAGCACGTTCCAGCTGCCAGGACTGGGAAATTTCATCCAGGTCGGAAAATACGCCAGCTTTTAATCCGGCCATAGCGGCCGCGCCCCAGGCAGTAGCTTCCAGCATTTTCGGACGCAGTACCGGTACATTCAGAATATCGGCCTGAAATTGCATCAACATATCATTACTGCTGGCACCGCCATCAACCCGCAGTTCTTTGAGTGGATGTGCAATATCAGACTGCATCGCACTGAGGACATCGGATACCTGAAAAGCAATAGATTCAAGAGCTGCACGAGCGATATGTGCTTTGGTCGTACCGCGTGACATGCCACAGAGTAAGGCACGTGCTTCACTATCCCAATGCGGCGCGCCCAGTCCGGTAAATGCCGGAACCAGAACCACGCCATCACTATGCTCGACCTGGTGCGCCAGTTTTTCCACATCACTGCTGCTTTGAATAATTCCGAGGCCATCGCGTAACCATTGCACCACAGCACCGGCCATAAACACGCTGCCTTCGAGCGCATAGGTGGTTTTGCCCTTGGCTTGCCAGGCGAGGGTAGAAAGCAGTTTGTTCTGGCTAAGCTGAATGTCATGACCGGTATTGAACAGCATAAAACAGCCGGTGCCATAGGTGTTTTTAGCACTTCCCACCTCAAAACAGGACTGGCCAAAGAGTGCAGACTGCTGATCCCCCAAAATTCCGGTGATGGGAATATTGGCACCAAGTAAACCAGAAGCGGTGTCAGCAATATAACAATCAGAAGAAATAATCTTCGGTAAGACTGAAGCAGGGATATTAAATAGCTCGAGTAGCTCTTCATCCCACGACTGTTGGTGCAGATTCATCAACATGGTACGAGAAGCGTTACTGGCTTCAATGACGTGCTCTGCGCCTTGGGTCAGATTCCAGATCAGCCAGCTATCGATAGTACCAAATGCCACATGGCCTTGTTCAGCGAGTGCTCGTACTCCCTCAACATGCTCTAAAAACCAGACCAATTTTCCGGCACTAAAATAAGGGTCAATCCGTAAGCCTGTTTTTTGCTGAATTTTGGACATCAAGCCTTTTTCAATCAGCCGGTTACACCAGTCAGACGTACGACGGTCCTGCCAGACGATTGCCGGGGCGAGCGGTTTGCCGTTTCGACGATCCCAGACTACAGTGGTTTCACGCTGGTTAGTCAGGCCAAGGGCTTTAATATCCTTTGCCAGAATACCTGCGGTGGCTAAAGCTTGCTGTACCACAGCAATCTGTGAGCTCCAGATTTCCTGAGCATCCTGTTCCACCCAACCTGAATGCGGAGTCTGGATATGCGTTTCACGTTGAGCAGTTGCCTGAACTTGTCCATGCTCATTAAAAATGATTACGCGACTAGAAGTCGTCCCCTGATCCAGTGCCAGTAAATAGCTCATAATTTTTCTGTTATTCGGCTTGAAAAGTAAAATATTAGCGCAATAATGTAATTAAGCGCATCAAGTTGTGTAAATGTTTAGAAAATGCATCGTAATTTTTGACATTTATGCTATGATTGCCTTGTACTTTGGGGGTGTTTCTGGCTTCGACGCTGGTGATGAAACTCATAGATGCATGCCGAGAGCGCATTTTCTCTCGTAAATCA
>NZ_JBAPXX010000034.1:0-27233 GCF_049284435.1 Acinetobacter sp.
ACGTAAACAACACCTGCCCCGTTTTCACCGTTTGCCCTTTTTCAATAGTAATCGCATCTACACGCATACGCTCAGGCGCAATAATTGGAATCTCAATTTTCATTGCTTCAATCACGGCTAAGGTTGCACCCTCTTCAACAATATCGCCCGATTGACATTCAATTTTCCAAATTGAACCCGGCATGTGAGATTCCACCGCACAGCCACCTTCAGGCACTTCAACACTTTCACCATCATCCACAGCATCTAAGCTTTCAGACACATATTCTGCAAGCCCTGCTTCATGCCAACGACGACGCTCTTCATCAAAATTGGCTTGTTGCACTGCTTTAAAAGCAGAAATGGATTCTTGGTTTTCAGTTAAGAAGTCGTTGTATTCTTTAAGGTTGAGTACGCCTTCTTCAATGCGCAGTTTTAAACGACCTGCTTTAAAGTCCTCACGCATCTGCATCAGTTCAGCTTCAGACACTTCATAAAACTTAATCTGGTCAAAGAAGCGCAGTAACCACGGCATACCTTGTTCAAAGTCTGGGTTTTTACGGTAGCGTGACCACATTTGCGAGGTACGACCAACAAACTGATAACCGCCCGGACCTTCCATACCGTAGACACACATATATGCACCGCCAATACCGACAGCATTTTCAGGCGTCCACGTCCGTGCAGGGTTATATTTGGTGGTGACTAAACGCTGACGAGGATCAAGCGGAGTTGCAACAGGCGCACCCAAGTACACATCGCCCAAGCCCATGACCAAATAACTGGCGTTATACACTACATCTTTCACAGCTTGTTTGTCTTTTAAACCATTAATACGGCGGATAAATTCAATATTGTCGGGACACCACGGCGCATCTGGACGCACGGTTTGCATATAACGCTCAGTTGCGAGTTGCGTTTGTGAATCTTCCCAAGCCAATGGCAAATACACGGTACGTGATGGCACTTGCATCTCGGTGACATCAGGCAGTTGTTCTTCAGCCACTTGAAGCATACGCAGTAAATCAATCTGATCGAGCTGGGTCGAATCAAAATGAATTTGGAGCGAACGAATCCCCGGTGTCAGGTCAATAATGCCTTTGATGTTTTGACCTTTGACCCATTGCATCAAGGCATGAATACGGAAACGCAAGTTCAAATCTAAAACTAGCTCGCCATATTCCACCAACATATAGTTGTTGCCGGCAGGACGATACACCACATCAGGCGTACCATTTTGACCTTTTAAGGTATCTAAAATGGCAGATTTCAGCGTACTGATTTCAGGATAGAAAGATTCATCAAAAGTGACCGCTTGCCTATCATTTGATGCTAATTGCGCATGATATTTTTCATTTAACAGTTTGGCTTGATGGTAACTCACAGGCACAAATTTGACTTTATCACCGGCTTTAAGCTGACCCAATTTCCACAGCTCTGAATTGATCACCACCGCAGGACAAACGAAACCACCGAGGCTTGGACCATCAGGACCCAAAATAATCGGCATATCACCGGTGAAATCAATTGCACCAATGGCATAGGCATTGTCATGAATATTGGATGGATGCAGACCCGCTTCACCACCGTCCTGACGTGCCCATTCCGGTTTTGGCCCAATCAAACGAATACCGGTACGGCTAGAGTTAAAGTGAATTTCAAACTCATTGGCAAAGAACGTATCAATGTCGTTTTTGGTGAAGAAATCAGGCGCGCCATGTGGACCATACATCACCGCAATTTCCCAAGAATTTAAGAATGTCGGGATTTGATTTTCGGCTAAGGCTTTCACTTCATCGGATGTAAATGCCGTAATCGGCAGCATATCGCCAATCAACAAGTTACGCCCTGCATGACCACCAAACTGACCTAAGGTAAAGGTCGCTTGTGAACCCAAATATTCAGGTACATTCAGACCGCCTTTAATCCCAATATAAGTACGGCAACCTGTAGCGATCTTGCCACATTTCAGCACCTGACCTTTGAGTACATTCACGGTTTGCCACATAGGCACCGCGACACCATCCAACGTTGATGGCATATCACCACCAGCAAGCACAATTTGACTGTCACAATGGAATTTTAATGTTGGCCCTTGTAGGGTACATTCCAAACCTGCGGTATTCGGTGCATTGCCCAAAAGTTGGTTCGCGACATTTAAAGATAACGGATCAATCGCACCCGATGGTGGCACACCGACATCCCAATAGCCCAAACGACCTGTGACGTCTTGCACGGCGGTTTGAATACCGGCTTGAAGCACTTCAATTTTTTGGGTTTTCCATTCAAGCGTATTTAAGAAGCGTGTGGTTTGCGTCCCCGCTTTAAACACATCACAGTCGATAATGTTTTGCAGATATTCAAGGTTGGTTTCAATGCCTCCCACTTGGGTTTTTGACAACGTATCGGTCATGGCTTGAATCGCAGATTCACGAGTGTCGCTAGTCACAATAATTTTGGCAATCATCGGGTCATAAAATGATGAAACGTTTGAACCTGTTTCTACCCAAGTTTCATTACGTGCATTGGCATCAAACTCGACATGCGTCAAAAGCCCTGCACTTGGTTGGAAATTTTTGATTGGGTCTTCAGCATATAAACGCACTTGGATTGAATGACCTTGAGACTCGAGTTTTGATGTTGGCGCTTTCCAATCACCACTGCCTAAAGTCACCATCCATTCCACTAAGTCCACACCAAAGACTTGCTCGGTCACACCATGTTCCACTTGTAAACGGGTATTCACTTCCAAGAAATAGAATTCTTGCGTGTCAGTATCCATCACAAATTCAACTGTACCTGCCGAGCGGTAATTGACGGATTGCATCAATTGAATCGCGACATTTTGGAGATAGGCACGTTGTTCATCATCCAGATGCGGTGCAGGTGTTTCCTCAATCACTTTTTGGTTACGACGTTGCACTGAACAATCACGTTCGCCCAGTGCTAACACTAAACCCTTGCCATCACCAAAAATTTGCACTTCGATATGACGCGCATTTTGCACAAATTTTTCAAGGTACAAACCTGCATTTTTAAAGTTGGCTTGGGCTAAATATGACACCGTTGCGTAAGCATCTTTCAGCTCTTCAGCATTCCAGACCAAACGCATACCGATTCCACCACCGCCTGCGGTACTTTTCAGCATTACAGGATAGCCAATACGTTCAGCTTCAAGCAGTGCTTCCGCTTCATCAGCCAATAACTGACTACCCGGCAATAACGGCACATTGGCTTGAATCGCGAGTTCACGCGCAGTGTGTTTCAGACCAAAGGCTTTCATCTGTTCCGCATTTGGACCTAAGAACACAATGCCTTGCGCTTCACAGAGATTACAGAATTCTGCATTTTCAGACAGGAAGCCATAGCCTGGGTGAATCGCTTGTGCGCCCGTTTGTTTGGCGACTTCTAAAATTTTATCGACATTTAAATAGCTTTGGCTCGCAGGTGCATCACCAATCAATACCGCTTCATCCGCTAAAGTCACATGCAATGAATCACGGTCAGCTTCTGAATACACTGCAACTGATTGAATACCCAATTTTTTAAGTGTACGAATAACACGACATGCGATTGCACCACGGTTGGCGATGAGAACTTTATTAAACATGGCTTATTCCTCGCCTTCACGGACAATCAGTTGAATTTTAGTTGGGTTATAGGCATTACATGGGTTATTCAGTTGCGGGCAGTTGGAGATCAGTACAATGAGATCCATCTCAGCTTTGACTTCCACATATTTACCTGGTGCAGAAATACCATCATCAAATTTCAAATGACCGTCTGCTGTCACCGGCACATTCATAAAGAAGTTAATGTTTGGACCAATGTGACGTACATTGAGACCATGCTTTTTCGCAATTGGATGTTGCGATAGCGCGATCATGAAATTGTTACGGCAACTGTGCATCGGGTATTTGTCATGTGCATAACGCACGGTATTGCTTTCACATGAACATGCGCCGCCTAAAGTGTCATGGCGACCGCAGTTGTCATCATGGATGGTGGCGATTTTATTGCCAAAGTTGGTATATAAAGTTGTACCTTTCTCGAGGTAAATTTGACGGTTTATTGCCAAAGTATCTGTTGCGCTATAACGCTCCTCAGGGTTTGAAGCGGAAATAAATAAGGTATCAACCGCTTGGTTGCCTTCGAGGTCAACAATACGGAAATGCTGCCCTTTCTTGACTTCGCACATCCACGCTTCACCGGCAGGACAGATTTCACTGAGTACAGATTTTTCTAGGTTTACTAATGCAGTCATGATCATTCCCCCTTAAGCCGTTAAAGCGTAATAGCGATTATTGTTTTGGAAAGCACGCTGATTTTGCGGGCATGAATCGCGGCAGATATCCGTCTCTTGTAGTGGCAATGCCTTAAACAGTGACAGTTGAATATCCGCAGGTGCATATTCAGAACTGTTATCTAAACCGTGTGGAGCAGCTGATAAGAACACCAAGCAGTCCATTTCAAAACGTAGTTCAATCACTTGATCGGTATTGTCAGATGCGACATAAGTCAAGTTGCCATTGTCATCTGGTGCAACTTTTGAGAATAAATTGAGTGTATTGCTGAGATCAGTTGCAGATAAACCAAACTTGGTCATCTCTAAAAGCAGGCTGTCTTTAGCATTCCGGTACATGTCGTTACGCGCATCTTGAAATATTTTTGTGCCAAACTGTGCTGCAATTTGTTGTGCGGTACTAGGTGCACAAAAAGTATCATTCCAACCATGGTTATCTTTGATAATTGAAACCATCGCGCGTCCAAGATCGGATGCTAAAATATGTCCTGTGCTTAAAAATGCCGTATGCTGACCTTTTAGGCTGTCTGGCATGTTGTAGGCTTCAAGTTTATCTTCTGCATTGACACAGAACAGCGAAACATTGGCATTTTCGCCCAAGGATTTAAGTTGTAATACTGCGCCACGTTGAATGCGCGCAGACCAGTGATGGCCACCCGGTAAAAGTTCAGTCCACAGTGCGGAATCTTTGTGATAAGTAGTTGTGCTCATAACAGCCTCTGCATCTAACTTGTACGGTTTACCTCCCGGGCTTTTATCCCTCCGTGTAGCTTTGGTTTTAACAAACCTAGCCGTGAACTCTCGGTCTCAGACGCAGTCTTTTAAAAAAATCACTGCCGGAACCCTAGATCACTTTATGATGCGTAAATAAATGCAAAGGCCGTGCCAAACTAGTAATACTATTTTTAGGTTTGGTAATACTTTTTTGAGCTGGAGTTGATCATTTCAGGTGCAAGGCTCTGAAAAAGGCATCAAGATGTACCAAAATAAAAATTCCCGGCTTGAACCGGGAATTGTAAAATCTAAATATGAAGATTAAATCAAGCCTTCCATGCTGCAAGCTTATTTACTTAAAATCTCATGCAGCATATTACGTAACCATTGATGGCTGGTTTTATGATGACAGGACATATGCCAATACTGCTTTACGGAATAGGTTGGGAAAGCAATCGGTGCTTCAAAAATCTTGAGATTGCCGCGTGATAACAAGACTTCACTCAAATAATAAGGCACGGTCGCAATCGCATCGGTTTCTTGTACCACCAGTCCTACCCCCAGATAACTTGGCAGACGCATTAGAATGTCACGCTTGAGTTCCAGATTCAGCAATTCATTTTCAATATGGTAATGCCCCATCCCGGCATCAATATCGATATGGGTTTCACGTAAATACTCTTCGGTCGTAATGCTGTCACCCGTTAGTCGCGGATGGTCTTTCGCAGCGATCACCACATAATACTGTTCAAACAGTTTCTGCTGATAAAAGCCATTCTCCAGATTGGGTAAGAAGCCCAAAGCCAGATCAATCTCGCCATTGGCCATCTGATAACTGGTTTCCGAGGTAATCGGACGCACATTCAGACGGATATGGGATGCATGCTGCTTCAGATACTGTGAAATTTTTGGCAATAACACCAGATGCGATACATCGGTCATCGCCAGTGTAAAGCGCTGCTGTGAAGTGACCTGATCAAAATTGATAGTGAAATTATTGATTGCTTCAACTTTGCTCAGTGCTTCGCTGACCAAGGGAAAGAGCTGTTTGGACAGATCTGTAGGTAACATCTCATTGCCAATACGTAAAAATAAAGGATCACCATAATGCTGGCGAATTTTATTCAGCAGATTGCTCACCGCTGGCTGGCTCATGTCTAAATGATCGGCTGCCTGAGATACGTTTTTAAATTTATAGACATAATAAAAAATACTGAGCAATTTACAGTCAAGTTCAAACACAGAAATACATTTCCTTTAACTTTCTCCTCATTCGGACAGGTCTTTCATCCGCATAAGTTCATTTAGGGTCAGATTAAAATATAACACTTTGCTACTATTTGCAGGATCAAACTCGCTGAAATTTTCCGTAAAAAATACTTTTGCCTGATAGATAAACCTCATTTAAAAGTACCTCAGCGCAAAATTTCCAGCCCGGTTTTCTCAGGTCAGTTAAACATTTAAATCGTATGCGATATACTCAGCCCCACTGAATAAATGGTAAAAATACAGAGAAATCTTATATGTTTCAGGATAAAAAGCTGGTCTGTTTTGATCTGGATGGTACGTTGATCGATTCTGTAGGCATCTGGAATCAGGTCGATGCAGCCCTGATTGATGAGCTCTCCAACAGAAAAGTCGATTTACATGAGATTCAGCAACAGCGCGATCTTCAACTTACCGCCTTGAGACACATGTCAGATCCTTATCTGGAATATTGTGAATTTTTAAAAGAACAATACGGTTTTGAACCAGGTAAAGAAGAAGTAAAAAATCGTCGTTATACGATTTCCCGACATTTTCTCGATGATATCGTCGAGTTAAAGCCTCATGCAGACCTCCTGATTCAGTCCTTAAAACAGCAACAGATCGCACTGGCCTTAACCACAACCACCAGTTTATTCAATGTTCAGCGCTATCAGGACAATAATCAAAATATTAATTCTAAAATCAGCTTTGATGAGGATTTTTCCTTGATCCTCACCCGTGAAAATGTCCAGAACATTAAGCCGCATCCAGAAGTCTATCTGAATGTATTGCAAGCCTTTAACCTTCGACCTGAGGAATGTCTAATTATTGAAGACTCGTTAGTCGGTGTAGAAGCAGCAAATCAGGCGGGCATCGAGGTGGTGGCAATTTATGATCAGCATTCCGCTCATGAAATAGATTTGATCAAAGCCAAATCGAATTATTTTGTCGAAGATTTTGCTGAATTATTAAGTTTTATTCAATAAAAACACCCAGTAAAAAAGATGTCATGAAGCATCCTTATTCATGGCATCTTGAATACTATTTGTGGCCTAAAAATCTTACTACCTATTTAGCCTTTTTATAGATTGAGCCTGAACCGACCAGATTTCCGGTTTTCTCATCGATTGCAAAATCGACCATACCTGCACCTGCGTTCAACTGAAGCATGCCATTTTCGTTCACTGCAGCGGGCATTGGATTCTTTTTCTCGGTTTTACCGGTTTCCTTATCTTTGATCGTATTGGTAATCAGATAATTTTCACCATTTTTGGAAATAACCAGAATATTTTCAAGCTTTGGATTTTCCACGGTGTTTTTCCAGTTGCCCTGATAATCGGGTGCTGGCGCTTCAGTGGTGTTACAAGCAGTTAAAAGCAGTAATAATGGGATTGCTGAAAAATATTTAAGATGTTTCAAAACTGAGACCTTGAGTGTAACGACGCGGCCATTATAGAGAGAAGCCCTTAGGGCTGAAGCAGGTTGTTGTAGGCAAAGCGTTTCAGCAGTACTGGATCTGTTTTGCTTTCGTCATTTTTTGAAAACTGTATCCATATTTTATTCATAAACAGGATAATTCTAATGATATTGAATCTGATAAAGGTCAAAAAAATTCCTCAATAGACCATCCAAATCTATTGAGGAGTACCAAAATGGTGAATACAAAATATTAAAAAATTACGGCATGATTTTGGCTTTAAAATAGTTGAACACAGATTTAGCTGTATGGGTTTTTTCAACCACCTGCTCAGTCCAGTGATTCGGTAGAGAACATTTAGCCAGGCCTACCCATACCGTAGAAAACTGTTTCATGAAGCTGGCTTCGTTATAATGAATGCCATATTCTGCACAGAGCGCTTTGATTTTTGGCGCAACCTGCGCATAGCGATTGGCTGGCATGTCAGGGAACAGATGGTGCTCAATCTGATGGCTCAAATTGCCACTCAAGATATGTAGCCAAGTTGTTCCACTAAAATTGCTCGAACCGCGAATCTGGCGTAAATACCACTCGGCACGGGTTTCATTGTCAGTATTGTCCATTTCAAAGGTTTCAGCATCTTCAGTGAAATGACCGTTAAAAATGACGGCAGAAGCCCACAGGCTACGAATCACATTGGCCACCGCATTTCCGGTAAATACCGGAATAGCATTTGGCCCTGCAATAATCGGGAAAAATACATAATCTTTTAACACCTGACGGCGCATTTTCTGGCGCAAAGGTGCTGCTTCTTCCCAGACTTCTTTCCAAGTCTTGGTTTTATAGGCAATCACATCTTCCAGATGCAGGCGTTGCAGACCAACATACCATTCGAAAAACACCATTAACTGAATGCCCAGTGGAATATTGAACAGAAAGCGTGGTTCCCACTTTTGCGATTCACTGACCCGAATCAAGCCATAACCGACATCATGATCCATCCCGACAATATTGGTATAAGTATGATGAATATAGTTGTGCGTGTATTTCCAGTCATCGCCAGTAGAAATCGTATCCCAGTCATAGCTTGCACCGTTCAGACTCGGATCGTTCATCCAGTCGAACTGGCCATGCATAACATTGTGGCCGAGTTCCATATTTTCCACGATTTTGGAAAGACCGAGCAGACCTGTCCCCGCCAGCCATACCGGTGGTAACCAACCAGCAAACATCAACATGCCACGTGAGGCAATTTCGCTATAGCGGACAAAATTACGGATTTTATAAATATATTCAGCGTCTTTTTCCCCCAGATCATCCATGACCTCGCGGCGGATTGCATCGACTTTAGCACCGAATTCCTCAATCTGTTCCGGACTGAGAAATTGGCTTTTGCTATGTCGTTTAAAATCAATTTGCATATTCATGGGAGCACCTTCTTATAGTTTAATTAATGGCTTATCAATAGTTTATAGATTAATCACCACAGGACTTACTGCCTGGGAAATGCACAGCTTGATCTGGGTATTGTTGCCATGATCAACTTCTCCGGTCAGGACGTTGCGCACCGAACCACTGACTTTGGTACAGGAACAGGTATTGCAGATCCCCATCCGGCAGCCATGTGCTGGACGCAAGCCTGATTTTTCGGCACTTTCCAGTAAGTTGGACTGGGTCTGAAACTCTTGCTGCGATCTTAAAAACTGTACCGGCTGTGCTTTAATTTTTTGATCGACTACAATCTGGAAATATTCCGAATGAAAATGGGATTTCAAATCCAGTTTATCAACGATGCGAAGTGCAGCCTTCATCATCCCAGCGGAACCACAGGCATAAATTTTTCGCTCTGCAACGTCTGGCACCAACTTTTGCAATAAGCTCTGCGTCAGATGCTGCTGGTGTTCCACGGTATTGAAATGGTGATATTTTAAGTTTGGATGCATGAGAGTCAAGGTTTTCAGTTCAGCATGAAAAGCATCATCACGAGTGAAATAAATCAGGTCAATCTGTTCCAGAGACTGAATGACTGCTTTTTGCAGCAAGGAATAAATGGCCGTAATACCACTGCCTGAAGCCAGAAATAAAATTGGCTGGGTGGATTTTTGCAATGTGAACTCACCTTGCAGCTGTGAAATTTCGATCACGGCACCAATTTGCATCAGGCTTAAAGCACGTGACACTTTGCCTTGCTGTTTAACCGCAATGATCAGATCACCATTTTTCAATACTGTCACCACAGAATAATGTCGCTGATGGCGTACACCATCGAGTCTGACAGTCACTGCAATATTCTGGCCGGCCTGAAATGACTTGGCTTTAAAATTATGATTTGGACGTAAGTGAATTTTAAAAAAGTCAGGGCTGATGGCTTGAATGCCCATAACGGCAGCCTTAACTTTTTTGATTGCCCAGGTTGGATGGATTTTTTCACCAATAAAATCAATGAAATCTTCCCGAATCCAATGCGGCTGATAGGTTGGCATGCTTGTCATTTTTATCCCCTTATCCACAGACAGTTTCATTAATGTACAACTGTCTAATTATTATATTGCTCAGGATAAAGAATTCTCACATTCAGACCATGTCAATACAGGTCAAATTATGTGCCTAAGCCATATAATATGACTTTTCGTCGGACAATATCGTCTAAAAGTAGCGATCAAGACTATATGCATTGAGAAAAAGCATTTTTAAACTGATAACGCTGCTTAGCCTGTACATAAAAAAACTGACCTCTATTAGAGATCAGTTTTTTGACTTCATGTTGGGATTTTCAGATTAAATGATGCGTTAACCTGCTGCCTGCTCCAAAAGAATAGCACCATATAATTCACGCAGATCCTTTTTCAGCATTTTACCAGTACCACTGAGTGGAATAGCATCAACAAACACGACTCGGTCTGGAATCTGCCATTTGGCTACCTTGTCCGCATAATAATCCAGCAGATCAGTCTCACTCAGCTGGCTGTCCGGTTTTTTAATGGCAATCAATACCGGGCGCTCATCCCATTTAGGATGCTGGGCGGCAATTACGGCAGCCATCGCAATTTCCGGATGCCCCATGGCAATATTTTCCAGCTCCACCGATGAAATCCATTCTCCGCCAGACTTGATTAGATCTTTAGAACGGTCACTGAGTTTCATAAAGCCATCCTGATCCAGCGTAGCAATATCGCCGGTATCAAACCAGCCATCCGCAGTCAGTGCAGACTCTTCCTTGCCGAAATAATGGCTGATGACCCAATGCCCTTTGACCTGTAAATTTCCTGTGGTCTGTCCATCACGTTCAATTTCATGCGTACCTTTTTCTGCATCAGTCAAACGTAGGTCAACCCCGAATGGCGGACGACCTTGGGACAGCCGAATCTGTAATTTTTCTTCATCAGACAGATGCAAATGTTTGGTCTTGAGCTGATTTGCCGTACCCAATGGACTGATTTCCGTCATGCCCCAGGCATGGATCGTTTCACAATTAAACTGTTCTTTGAAAGCTCTTAGCATGGCCGGTGGGCATGCCGATCCACCCACTACATTCCGTTTTAGGCTTTCCAATTTGGAACCTGACTGGTTTGCGGCGGCAATCAAACCCTGCCAGATGGTCGGCACACCAAGCGCTACCGAAACCTGATAAGTATCAATCAGGTTGACCAGACTGGCGCCATCCAGACCCGGTCCAGGAAGAACCAGAGTGCATCCGACCATTGCAGCGGCATACGGAGTGCCCCACGCATTTACATGGAACATCGGTACAACAGGCAACATAATGTCGGCAGCCGAGACATTTAATGAATCAGGTAAAATGATGGCATAGCTATGTAATACCGTAGAGCGATGGCTAAACAGCACACCTTTAGGATTGCCCGTGGTTCCTGAGGTATAACACAGAGAGCTTGCCGAATTTTCATCAATCGTCGGCCACTCAAAATCTGCATTTTGGCCGGCAATCAGATCATCATAAAATTGTACTTCCGGTATCGCTTCTCTAACTGCCGGATCAACCGCATCCAGACAGATAAAATGCTCGACCGAGGTCAACAGCGCTTTCACGTCTTTAATTAAAGGGACAAATGTTTTATCAAACAGCACCACACGATCCGCAGCATCATTCATAATAAAAATCAGCTGTTCCGGAAATAAGCGCGGGTTAATGGTATGACAGACTAAGCCGCTGCCAGAAATGGCATACCAGGACTCTAAATGGCGATAATTATTCCAGGCAATAGTCGCGACCCGATCTCCATACGTCAAGCCGAGTTGTTGTAATGCATTGGCAAAACGTTTCGAGTTTTGATGAATTTCTCCCCAATTGGTCACTGTAATACTGGTATCGGTATTTTTGGAAATTACCTCGGTATCGGCATGATAGCGTCCTGCATGTTCAATCATGCTGCTGATCAGTAAAGGCTGAAACATCATATTTCCGAGCATTCTCCACTCCTTTGTGCTTGTTATTGGTCCGTATTTTCGTATCGTTGTTATAGTTGCATGATGGCTCGATCTGAAACCGTAACTTACTTTTTATCATCATGTGGATCGAATTTAGCAAGGAAATCTAACTTTGTAAGTATCGAATTGTGACAAATTAAGCCAAGTGACTGAGGCGTATAAAAATGGGAATACGATTTATATAGAAATAAAATTTCCACAGAAAATCTGAGACCTGATTTTCACTTTAATTGTCATGCATCAAAACTCAAGCTTAAAAAATAGAATGACAACAATTCTATTCCTCCTTTTTGTTATATTAATCTTCTAAAAATATGCTATAAATCAAAATAATTAGAACAGTTTTAGTTCAAGAAAGTGTATGTATAAGTCTGAAAAACTGGCACAGAATATTCGTCAGATGATTGAAAACGGCATATGGAAGGCACATGAAAAATTGCCTTCACTTCGCGAACAGACCCAGTTATCTGGTTATAGCCTGATGACAGTACTCAATGCTTATCAAGAACTTGAAGCGCAAGGGCTGGTCTATGCCAAGGACAAAACGGGCTATTACGTGGCAGAGCGTATTCAAGCACTGCTCAATAACAAACAGTCCGTCCAGATTGGTTTAACTTCAAAAATCCAAATCAACTCGGTGGTATTTAATTATTTAAAATCGACTCAGTCAGCCGAAATTGTACCTTTTGGTTCAGCATTTCCGAATGCAGAGCTGTTATATAACGCGAAATTTATGCAGATTCTGGCGCAGCAGGCCAAAAGAAAAAGCAGTTATAACAATCAGAATCATATGCCGCCCGGCAATCAGGACTTGCGGCAACTGATTGCCAACCGTTATCAATTACAAGGAGTTACCTGCAACCCGGATGACATTGTCATTACATCCGGCGCACTGGAAGCACTGAATCTGTCTTTACAGGCCTTAACCCAACCTGGTGATTTTATCCTGCTGCAGCAAACCATTTTTTATGGTGCCTGGCAGGCTGCCGAGCGTCTGGGTTTACAGGTCATTACCATCCCTGAGCATCCGCAATTTGGTTTTGATCTGGAATCATTTGAACAGGCTTTAAAGCAATATCCAATCAAAGTTTGCTGGCTGATGCTGAATGCACATAATCCGATTGGTTTTACCGTCAGTTCTGAAATCAAACAGAGAATCGCGGAACTCTTGTATGAATATCAAGTGTATTTAATCGAAGATGATGTTTATCAGGAATTAAATTATGGTGCAGCCAAGCCGTTACCGGTTAAATATTTTGATCAGCATCAAATGGTGCTGCACTGTGCCTCATTTTCGAAAACGCTGGGGATGGGCGCACGCGTCGGCTGGGTGTATGCCGGTCCATTTTCCGATGCCATTCAGCACTTACAGCTCATGAGCACTTTAACGGTCAGCCCCTTACTTCAAAATGCGCTGGTCGAATTTATTTCACATCATCATTATGAAAAACATTTGCGGCATTTAAGGCAGCATCTGGAAAAATATAAAAAGAAATTTTATCAGGAACTTAAAGCACGTTTAGGAAGCATCTGTGAAATTTACTATTATTCCAGCGGTTATTTTCTCTGGATTGAATTGCCCAAACAACTGGATGCTCAGCAGCTCTATCAACAATTGCTACAACAGCATATTTCAATTGCCCCTGCACTGCTGTTTAAGCCGGAACCTGCCAGCCAACATTATATTCGGCTGAACTGTTCGTTTGAATGGACAGCCAGGATTGAAGATGCGGTCAATCTGCTGGCAGAAATCATTCTCCAGAATAGCAAAAGCGCGGATTAATTCATCCACGCTTCTGTTCCAGATCAGACTCTCTAATTGAAAGAAGTCTTAGAAGTTGTAAATAGCAACCGCATTGATTCGGTTATCTTCACCTGTTTTACTGCCATTTGGTGTAGCAGGAGCTAATGCCTCACGTTCACCATAGACATATTCCAGACCAAAACTTAAAGGCTTGGTTGGGCTATAGAACACATTCGCCCATGCTTGCCATAAGTCTTTATTGGCTTTGGTCTTGTCAGTGACTGCATTGATATAAGCTTGATCTTCATCAAAATTCATATAGCCATAACCTAATGTACCGCGCAATTTGTCATTAAACTGCTGAGTTAGGCCAACTGAAATTGAATCAAATTCGCTTTGTAATAAATCGCCATTTGCAGCGGTAATCACACCCGTATTTGCATAAGACACAAAGCTGCTATCTCCTTTAACATGGTAATAGTCAGCTTTGAGCGTTGTACCAGGCACAACATCATACTTGGCACCAAGCCCTACACCCCATGCGGTTTTTTCATCTTCATTGACACGCTTTTCATTCCCCATCGCACGGGCACTGACTGTAAGATTATCAGCAAATTTATGATTTAAACGTGCTGTTAAAGCAGGTAGGCGCTGTTTAATACCAGTAATAGTTGCATCTTTAGGATCTTCTACTGCAAATACCAGATTGGTTTCAGGACTGATTGTGCTGGTATAACGAACTTGTGGAGTCCGTTTAATTGAACCGCCAGCGTAAACCAATGCATCTACAGTTTCTGGAATATAATCTGGCACCGCAAAGTTCGACCAGGTTTGACCGATCAACCAGTTGGCATAGCTGATATAAGCATGACGGATACGCAAGTTATCAAAGCTTGCGCCGCCCAGAAAATCCACTTCAACTTTACCGCTTAAAGCTTTATCTCCAGCACCGACTGGTGCTTTAAAATCCATGCCTAAACGGGTTGCAGCCAGAGTAGATTTAAATTCATCACTACGCTCACCGACACCTTCTAAAGGTACAGCATTAATCTGGTTATACATACGTGCTGCTGAACCACCTTCAGCCTGATAAGAGGCATCCGCACGGATATTACCGTATAAATTGAATTCGGCCCCACTGGCAATTTTCATGACAGGTTTAGTTGCAGGCGCGCTTACTGGTACTGGTGCTATTGCCACTGGGGCAATTCCCGTGGCTGTCTGAGCTTGCTGCTGTTCAACCAGTGCGCGTAAGGCCTGAACTTCCTGGCGAAGTTGTTCAATTTCCTGCTGATTCGACTGAGCTGAGGTTTGTGCTTGAGTCGACAAGCTGATGCCCCCTAAACTCATTGCCATCATGCTCATCAGAACTGTACGCTTGAATGTGATTGTTGGTTGATTAAATAATTGTGTCGTGTTCATCCTAAACTCGCTTTTTATTATGCGTTTCGATTCTAGCAACAGATCACCACCCGTTACGATGGCGATCTATATCATTGGGAATATTATCTTTATTGATTGAAATCTAACTTAATGTGTCGCTTCTTTTGCCAATGAATTTGGCTTTACACTAGACGTTGCAAGGGCTTGGCCATCTACGGAAGTTTTTAAGTTCACCAGGAAAATTGCCAGCGCAGCAATCACGCCAGGAATCGCAATTGCAAAGAAGTTCATTTGATGCGGTAAATTCATGGTCAATAAAGCGCCAGTGAGTACCGGCCCAACAATCGCACCAATACGTCCAATACCAGATGCCCAGCCCATACCGGTAGAACGTACCGTCGATGGATAATACTGCGCCACAAAGGTATAGAGCAGAATTTGTGAGCCAATCGTTGCAGCGCCTGCCACAGCAATCAAGGTATACAGCACGAATTGCGGACTGTTAAAGCCAAGCAGAATCAATGCAATGGCACCGCATAAGAACATAATGGTCAGCACTTTTTTGATATGGAATTTATCTGCGAGATACCCACCACCAATGGCACCTACCATTCCACCAATATTCAGGGCGAACAGGAAGATCATACTTGCACCCAGCGAGTAACCTGCCTGAATCATCAGTTTTGGCAACCAGCTACCCAAGGCGTAGACCATCAACAGGCACATAAAGAATGCCAGCCAGAACATAAAGGTACTGAAGCTACGGCCTTGTTGAAAGAGTGCTTTTAATGGTGCTTCATCCCCTTTTTGCACTTCATTCAGTACAAATTGGGTGTCACTGGTGATGACCTGTGTCGGAGAAATCTTTTGAATAATATCGTGTGCTTGAGCCGTCTGTTGCTTGTTGGTCAGGTACATCAGGGATTCTGGCAGATATTTCCATAGAATCGGTAAGATTAGCAATGGAACGCCTGCAAGCAGGAACATGATTTTCCAACCAAATTGTGGCACCAACCATGCACCGAGTAACGCAGAAGTCATCCCGCCAATGGCATAACCACTAAACATCAGGGCAACCAATGTACTGCGGATGCGTTTAGGCGCATATTCGGTCATCAATGCCACCACATTAGGCATGACACCGCCAATGCCAAGGCCAGCCAGGAAACGTAAAATTCCGAATTCGACTGGTGATGTGGCAAAGGCACCGATAAAGGTAAACCCACTAAAAATAGCCACACAGATCATGATAGTCTTTTTCCGGCCGAGTTTATCGGACAAGGTTCCGAAACTCATGGCACCGAACATCATCCCGAATAAGGCAGTACTGGCCAGCATCCCTGCTTGTACTGCACTGAGAGACCATTCCTGCATGAGTAGTGGCAATGCCACTCCATAAATAACCAGGTCATAACCATCAAAAATAATGATCAGCAAACACCAGATCAGTACCCCCCAATGAAAGGGCGTAAACTTTGCCTCATCAATCAGCGTATTTATATTAACTTTATTTGTAGACATCTCCACCTCCAAATTGTGAAGTTCAATTTATGAATGCCACAATGGAGAAAATGCGAAAGAATGTCCAAAACTGAATAGGCATGCTTCTATACCTATAAAGTCTGGCTGCAGCTAAGTTACTAAATTTATTATAAAATATATTATAATAATCTTAATTTAGCCTGTGCTTGCATGAATTTATCCGCTGTGCAGGATTGATCACGCTTCTAGATTGAACTATTAAAATACTGAACGATCGTACCTAATTGCTTCCAGATCATAGACTTGATAGACCGCATCAAACAGATAGCGGATGTATTCACTTTCATCCATGTTACGGATGGCCATGAATACTGGACTGACAGCGAACTCATCTAGAAGCGGAATGAAGTTTAGGTGGGCCAGTTTAATATTTTGTGCACTTTCCGGCACGATACAAATCCCTTCTCCGGCAGCTACAAAGCCTAGTGCCAACTGTAATTCACGTACGATACGGATATTTTTGGGTTCCAGACCATACTCAGAAAAAATACCACGTACCTGGGTGGCAAAATTCGCCTTGCCACTATTGGGATATAAAAACAGTTGCTGATCAACCAGTTCAGAAAGATTTAAACCTTCTACCCGTTGCGCCATGCTATGACTGGAGTGTGCAGCGACCATGAGCCGTTCCTCACGCAGCAACACTCGTTTTACTGCCGGATCTGAAATTCTTAGACGCCCAAAACCCACATCAATCCGGCCTTCTTTCAGCGCCTGAATCTGTTCATGGGTATTCATCTCCATCATCTCGATCTTGAGATGTGGATGCTGCTGTTTGAATAAAAACAGAATGCGCGACAGCAAACCAAACAATAAAGAGCCAACAAAACCGATGGTTATGGTGCGATCAGCAATTCCAATCCGTTTGGTCATCGATTTTATTTCTTCAGCATTAGACAAAAGTTTAACAGCATGCTGATAGAAAAATTGACCGGCTTCGGTAGTTTTTAGCGGCCGACTACCACGCTCAAATAGCTGAATATCGAGTTCTTGCTCTAGATTTTGGATCTGTCGGCTCAAAGGTGGTTGAGCAATAAACAGTTTTTCTGCCGCTTTGGTAAAACTTTGTTCTTCGACGACGGCAACGAAGTAACGTAAATGTCTGAGTTCCATGGACATGAATACCTTTAAAGTATAAAAAAATGCTAAATCGATCTTAGACCAATCAACATTATTCTTTTAAGGTATATCAAGTCAAAGCATTAAAGCAAGAATGTGAACCCGTATTATGTATAAGTCAGTTGAAACCTTGCTGGTAGAAATTCCAACCATTCGCCCTCACAAGATGGCAGTGGCGACGATGCAAACCCAGACCCTGGTATTGGTCAAAATCACCACTGAAGATGGTTACATCGGTTGGGGTGAAGCAACAACTATCGGTGGCTTAGGTTATGGTGATGAAAGCCCGGAAAGCGTAAAAGTTAATATTGAAACTTATTTTGCGCCTCTTTTAAAAACATTATCCGGTTTAAATGTTGCACAGACATTACAAGCAATCAAAAAGAATATTAATGGTAACCGTTTTGCCAAATGTGCGATTCAGACTGCACTTTTAGACATTCAGGCACAACGTTTAGGTTTGCCATTAAGCGAAATCCTCGGTGGCCGCTTACGTGACAGTATTCCAGTTCTTTGGGTATTGGCTTCTGGTAATACCGAAAAAGATATTGCTGAAGCAGAGAAAATGGTTGCGGCAAAACGTCACAACATTTTCAAACTCAAAATCGGTTCTCGTCCTGTTGAAGAAGATGTTGAACATGTTCTGGCAATTAAGAAAGCCTTAGGCAAAGACGTTTCGATCCGTGTGGATGTCAACCGTGCCTGGTCAGAACTGGAAGCCATTAAAGGTATTCAGTTATTGCAAGATGGCGGTGTTGATTTAATAGAACAGCCATGTGCAATTGATAACCTGGACGCCATGCGCCGTCTGACCCGACGTTTTGATGTTGCCATCATGGCAGACGAATCGTTAATGGGCCCACACTCAGCGTATGAGATTGCCAAACAAAACGGTTCTTCTGTATTTGCGGTCAAAGTTGCCCAGTCAGGTGGCCTGATTGAAGGCTGTGAAGTGGGCAAGATTGCCAAACTGGCCGGCATTGACCTGTATGGCGGCACCATGCTGGAAGGTCCGGTGGGCACGATTGCTTCGGCACATGTGTTCTCTACTTTTGAAAGTCTGGCGTTCGGTACCGAGCTGTTTGGTCCTCTACTGCTGACTGAAGATATTTTGAAAACCCCGCTCAACTATCAAAACTTTGAACTTGAGATTCCGAAAGGACCAGGTCTGGGGATTGAGTTGGATGAAAACAAGATTGACAACTTGCGTCGTCAGTAATTAGGAGAAACCCATGCTTTTCCACGTACGTATGGATGTAAACATTCCACGTGATCTGCCAGTTGAACAGGCAAACGAAATTAAGGCTGTTGAAAAGGCTTATTCACAGGAATTGCAGCGTCAAGGCAAATGGCGTCATATCTGGCGCATCACGGGCCAGTACTCAAACATCAGTATTTTTGATGTTGAAAGCAATGAAGAGTTGCACAACCTGTTACAGGGCTTACCACTCTACCCTTATATGAATATTGAAGTGATGGCTTTAAATCGTCACCCATCTTCAATTCGTGATGACGACAGTTAAGTAAGAATTTCGGGAAATGGGAATAACGTTATTCCCTTCCCAACGCAAGACCAGAGAGTAATTCAACAAGGATTGTGGCTAGCAAGATTTAGCCAGCCAGAGCAAGCTAAACAGCGCGCCACCAAAAATATATTCTTAGGAGTAATAAAATGGATCGTCAAACGATTGAGAACATTGTTAAAACTTGTAACGTAGACACTGCAGAAGGTCCAGTGAATGCGCGCGTACAACAGGTACTAGTACGTTTAGTTACAGATTTATTCCAGGCGATTGAAGACTTAGATTTAAGCCAGTCTGAAGTTTGGAAAGGCATTGAAACCATTATTGACATCGCAAAAGCGGATGAATTTGCATTGATGGGTTCTGCAGTAGGTCTTGAACACTTCCTTGACTTACGTGCTGACGAAGCTGATGCGAAAGCAGGTTTAACTGGTGGTACACCACGTACGATTGAAGGTCCGTTATATGTTGCTGGCGCACCAGAATCAGTTGGCTTTGCACGCATGGATGATGGTTCTGAAGAAGGCAAAATCGCGACGCTAATCATCGACGGTACCGTAACTGATACTGATGGCAACATCGTTCCAGGTGCTAAAGTTGAAGTATGGCATGCAAACAGCCACGGTAACTATTCATTCTTTGATAAGTCACAATCTCACTTCAATCTACGTCGTTCAATCTTTGCTGATGAAAACGGCCAATATGTTGCGCAAACCACTATGCCTGTAGGTTATGGCTTGAACCCTGAAGGTCCACTTCAAGGTGTATTAAACCAGATCTCTCGTCACGGTCAACGCCCTGCTCACGTGCACTACTTCATCTCTGCACCTGGTCACCGTAAATTGACTACTCAATTCAACATCGAAGGTGATAAATACCTTTGGGATGACTTCGCATTCGGTACACGTGAAGGCCTAGTTGCTGTTGCTGAAGATGTAACTGATGAAGCTGAAATCGCTCGTCGTGGCTTGAAAGGTCCTTTCAAACACATTCAGTTCAACGTTGTTCTTCAAAAAGACAAAGAAGGCGCGCCTACTACTGAAGTTGAACGTCGCCGCGCAAGCGCTTAATGCAAAAATGGATTCGGGATGTTGCTCCAAGCACATCCCGATGACTTCCCCTCCTTGGAAAGTCGGAGAACGGACATGCCTCGTATCCCTGTAATTAACACCAGCCATTTAGATCGTATTGACGAATTGCTGGTAGATGATTTTGAATCTGGTGAATTTAAACTGCACCGTTCAGTATTCACAGACCAAGCCCTGTTTGACCTAGAGATGAAGTACATCTTTGAAGGCAACTGGGTTTATTTGGCACATGAAAGCCAGATTCCAAACAACAACGATTTCTACACCACTTATATTGGCCGTCAACCAATTATCATTGCACGTAACCGTCAAGGTGAACTAAATGCAATGATCAATGCCTGTTCTCACCGCGGTGCACAATTGTGCCGTAACAAGAAAGGCAACAAAGCGACCTATACTTGCCCATTCCACGGTTGGACGTTTAACAACTCTGGCAAGTTATTGAAAGTCAAAGATCCGGCTGAAGCAGGTTATTCAGACTGTTTTAATAAAGACGGTTCCCATGACCTGAAAAAAGTAGCGCGTTTTGAAAACTATAAAGGCTTCCTGTTTGGTAGCTTGAATCCGGACGTTCCTTCTCTTGAAGAATATCTGGGTGAAGCGACCAAGATCATTGACATGATCGTGGGTCAGTCAGAGCAAGGTCTGGAAGTATTACGTGGTGCTTCGACTTATACCTATGAAGGTAACTGGAAGTTGACTGCTGAAAACGGTGCCGATGGTTACCATGTATCTGCTGTGCACTGGAACTATGCTGCAACCACTCAGCAACGTAAAGAAAAACAGGCGGGTGACAATATCCGTGCCATGAGCGCAGGCTCATGGGGCAAACAAGGCGGTGGTTCTTATGGCTTTGAACATGGTCACATGTTGCTTTGGACTCAATGGGCTAACCCGGAAGACCGTCCTAACTTTGCCAAGAAAGATGAATACACTGCGCAATATGGCGAAGCCATGGCGAAGTGGATGATCGAACGTTCACGTAACCTGTGTATCTATCCAAACGTTTACTTCATGGATCAGTTCGGTTCACAAATTCGTGTACTGCGCCCGATTTCTGTCGATAAGACTGAAGTGACGATCTACTGTATCGCACCTGTAGGCGAAGAGCCGGAAGCACGTACACGTCGTATCCGTCAGTATGAAGATTTCTTTAATGCATCAGGCATGGCAACGCCAGACGATCTTGAAGAATTCCGTGCATGTCAGGCTGGTTATGCCGGTATCGCACTGGAATGGAACGATATGTGCCGTGGTTCAAAACACTGGATCCATGGCCCGGATGATGCAGCAAATGAAATCGGTTTAAAACCAAAACTGTCTGGTGTTAAAACAGAAGACGAAGGTCTATACCTGGCTCAACATCAGTACTGGTTAGAACTGATCAAAAAAGGTATTGCGACTGAGAAAGAGATTGCAGCATCCACTGAAGGAGAAAACGCATGAGCGACATCACTTTAGAAAATATTGCTCAGTTCCTGTATCAAGAAGCCCGCTTTTTAGATGATGAACAATGGGATGACTGGTTAACTTGTTATGCCCCTACTGCGTCTTTCTGGATGCCAGCCTGGGATGATGATGACAAGCTGACCACAGATCCACAGTCTGAAATCTCGTTGATTTACTATCCAGACCGTCAAGGTTTAGAAGACCGCGTGTTCCGGATCAAGACTGAACGCTCGTCTGCCACCATGCCGGATACACGAACCAGTCATAACATCAGCAATATTGAAATTATTGAACGTGATGGCGACAAAGTAACCGTACGTTTCAACTGGAATACTCTGAGCTTCCGTTACAAAACAAGTTACAGCTACTTCGGTATGTCTCGTTATGAAATCGATTTCTCAGGCGATAAACCGCAAATTTTAAGCAAATACGTGGTACTGAAAAACGATTACATCAACCAGGTTATCGACATCTATCACCTCTAAGACTGTTTATACAGCCAGGTATGCCTTTCGGTCAGATGGAAAATTGGCTGAAAGGCTCAGTTACAAAGATTTATATAGGATATTCAGCCATGTCAAACCACAATGTTGCACTTCAATTTGAAGATGGCGTTACACGTTTTATTTCTGTTTCAGATGGTGAAACACTGTCAGATGCAGCCTACCGTCAAAAGATCAATATTCCTTTGGACTGCCGTGATGGTGCTTGTGGAACGTGTCGTGCGTTTTGTGAATCAGGTTCTTATGACATGCCTGAAGAAACTTATATTGAAGATGCTTTAACGCCTGAAGAAGCCGCTGAAGGCTTTATTCTGGCTTGCCAATGTAAACCAACTTCAGATGCAGTTTTCCAGATTCAGGCGTCTTCAGAAGTCTGCAAAACTGAAATTCATGCATTCCAGGGTACGCTGGCTCGTGTCGAAAACCTGTCTGATTCGACCATTACTTTTGACATCCAGTTAGACGAAGGTCAACCAGACATTCACTTCCTGGCAGGTCAATATGTCAATGTTAGTATTCCAGGCACGACAGAAACCCGTTCATATTCATTCAGCTCAAAACCAAGCGACCGTTTGACCGGTTTCGTGGTACGTAACGTACCGAACGGCAAAATGAGTGAATTCTTAAGCAAAAATGCCAAAGCTGGCGACAAAATGACTTTTACCGGTCCATTTGGTAGCTTCTATCTGCGTCCTGTGACCCGTCCAGTATTGATGCTGGCGGGTGGTACAGGTATTGCACCATTCATGTCAATGCTGCAAGTGCTGGAAGAAAAAGGTTCAGAGCATCCGGTCCGTTTAGTGTTTGGTGTGACCAATGACTTTGACCTGGTTGCCATTGAAAAGCTGAACGAACTGCAAGAAAAATTCCCTTGGTTCGAATACCGCACTGTAGTAGCAAATCCAGAATCTGCACATGAGCGTAAAGGCTATGTAACCGGTCATATTGAAAACGAATGGCTGAATGGCGGTGATGTAGATGTCTACCTGTGTGGCCCTGTACCAATGGTTGAAGCGGTTCGCGGCTGGCTGGATGCTGAAGGCGTAAAACCTGCAAGCTTCCTGTTTGAAAAATTCTCTGCCAACTAATAGAGGGAATTTGTTCAATGTCTAATCGTCAAAGATTTGAAAATAAAGTCGTCATCGTGACCGGTGCCGCTCAAGGCATCGGTCGCGGTGTCGCGCTGCAAGTGGCGAGCGAAGGTGCTCAAGTCGTTATGGCTGACCTTTCCCCTTATGTGGAAGAAGTTCTGGCTGAAATTGAAGCGACTGGCGGTGATGCGATTACCATCAAAGCCAATCTGGAAACATTTGCTGGTGCTCAATCAGTCGTTGAAAAAGCGCTAGAAACCTATGGCCGTGTCGATGCGCTAATCAACAACGTCGGTGGCGCGATCTGGATGAAACCTTTCGAAGAATTTTCTGAAGAAGAAATTATCAAGGAAGTGAACCGTTCATTGTTCCCGACGCTGTGGTGCTGCCGCGCAGTTCTTCCAGAAATGATTAAAAATCAGAAAGGTACGATTGTAAACGTATCTTCTATTGCGACACGCGGCATTAACCGTGTGCCATATTCGGCATCGAAAGGTGGTGTGAACGGCCTGACCGCTTCCCTTGCCTTTGAACATGCCAAAGATGGTATCCGTGTCAATGCAATCGCGACGGGTGGCACTGAAGCACCACCACGTAAAGTACCGCGCAATGCCAATCCACTGACTGAATCTGAAAAGGAATGGATGCAGCAAGTGGTTGATCAGACCATTGACCGTACGTTTATGGGACGCTACGGTACGATTCAGGAGCAAGTGAATGCAATTGTATTCCTGGCTTCCGATGAATCATCTTATATGACAGGTACAGTGGTACCGGTCGGTGGTGGAGATCAGGGCTAGTCCTGATCATCACGATTTTTAACAGGCTCATGGTTAGACGCAAGGAGGCACATCACCAATGAATACCCTGTTTCAGACATTAAAAAATGATTGGTCAATTTCAGCGACTGTTGCAGGATTTTTAGCAGTGCTGATTTCCTATTCAGGACCACTGATCATTTTTTTCCAGGCGGCACAGCAAGCCCAGGTTTCCCCAGACATGATGATTTCATGGATTTGGGGAATTTCTATTGGGGCTGCGCTCGCAGGTATCTTTTTATCGATTAAATACAAAATACCTGTCGTCACCGCCTGGTCTGCGCCCGGAACGGCTTTATTAGTTACGCTGTTTCCCGATATTTCGCTTAATGAAGCGGTTGCTGCCTATTTCACCTCTGCCGTGGTGATTTTTTTCATTGGGATCACCGGTTATTTCGACAAATTGCTGTCCTGGATTCCTCAGGAAGTCGCTGCCGGAATGATGGCGGGGATTTTACTGCAGTTTGGTTTAGGGTTGTTTACCGCGACCGATACCATGCCCTATATCGTCTTTGGCATGCTGGCGGTATTTTTGCTGGCCAAGCGTTTTAGTCCACGTTATGCCATGGTCTGGGTGCTGGTTGCCGGTGTGATTTTAAGCATGTTACTGGGCAAGATTAACCCGGTCACGGCAGATTTTAGTCTGGCGATTCCGCAATTTATTGCCCCGGAATGGACCTGGAGTTCGACCCTGAATCTGGCTCTCCCGCTCATTCTGGTCAGCCTGTCTGGCCAGTTTTTACCGGGAATGGCGATTATCAAACTCAGTGGCTATGACATGCCCGCCAAGCCGATTATCAGTGCGACCAGTATTGCCTCGCTTGCAGTGGCTTGTGTCGGTGGTATTACCATCGTACTGGCCTCTATCACGGCTGCTTTGTGTCTGGGTAAAGATGCCCATGAGCTGAAAGAAAAGCGTTATATCGCCGGTGTGGCGAATGGGCTTTTTTATATTTTAGGCGGCTTATTTGCCGGCAGCATCGTCATGCTGTTTAGCCTGATGCCAAAAGAGTTGATTGCGGCTTTGGCAGGACTGGCATTGCTCGGTGCAATTGCCACCAACATTTCCGTGGCAATGGGCAAAGAGTCGCAACGTGATGCAGCACTGATCACCTTTTTAGCGACTGCTTCCGGCATGCATTTCTTGGGACTGAGTTCAGTCTTTTGGGGAATTTGCATTGGCTTGGTAGCACATTTTCTGCTGTCACAGAAAAACCGTAACGCAGTTCCGGTTACAGCATCAGATTCAAAACGAGTTTAAAGACATCCATCAGTTTAGGATATGTAAGGACCAGATTATGATAGATAAAAGTTCATTATCATTGAAAGAAGCACTCTCCCAGATCAAGGACGGTTCTACCATTATGATCGGTGGTTTCGGTACAGCGGGGCAGCCTGCTGAACTGATTGATGGTCTGATCGAATTGGGCATTAAAGACCTGATTATTGTCAACAACAATGCCGGTAATGGCGACTATGGTCTGGCAAAACTGCTTAAAGCTGGCGCTGTTCGTAAAATCATTTGCTCTTTCCCGCGTCAGTCTGACTCGTGGGTATTTGACGAATTGTATCGTGCTGGAAAAATTGAACTGGAACTGGTGCCGCAAGGTAATCTGGCTTGCCGTATTCAGGCGGCTGGTATGGGCTTAGGTCCAATCTACACGCCTACCGGTTTTGGTACGTTGCTGGCGGAAGGCAAACCAACCATGAATTATGAAGGCAAAGACTACGTTTTAGAAAACCCAATCAAAGCCGACTTTGCTTTAATTAAAGCCTCTAAAGGCGACCGTTGGGGTAATCTGGTCTACCGTAAATCTGCGCGTAACTTTGGCCCGATCATGGCGATGGCGGCTGATGTGACCATTGCTCAGGTATCAGAAGTGGTTGAACTGGGTGCACTGGATCCAGAGCACATCATCACCCCGGGAATTTTTGTTCAACACGTTGTTCAAGTTAAACCTGCACAATAATTGGCATCGGAGAGAAATAATGAGCTATAGCAAACTGACCCGTGACCAGATCGCTGAACGTGTGGCACAAGACATTCCTGATGGTGCCTATGTCAACTTGGGGATCGGCCTACCGACCAAGATTTCAAGCTACCTGCCAAGCGATAAAGACGTCTTCCTGCATTCTGAAAATGGCCTGTTGGCTTTCGGCCCTCCTCCTGCAGAAGAAGACCGCGATCCTGAGCTGATTAATGCCGGTAAAGAATTCGTAACTTTACTTGAAGGCGGTTCATTCTTCCATCACGGCGATTCTTTCGCAATGATGCGTGGCGGTCACTTAGACATCGCCGTATTGGGCGCGTTCCAGGTCGCTGAAAATGGTGACTTGGCCAACTGGCATACCGGTGCACCGGATGCAATTCCTGCAGTTGGCGGTGCGATGGATCTGGCTGTTGGCGCAAAGAAAGTCTTTATTACGACTGATCACGTGAACAAAAAAGGCGAGCCAAAAATCGTAGCTGAACTGTCTTATCCGGCTACTGGCCTGAAATGTGTCGACCGTATCTATACCGATTTGTGCGTGATTGATGTCACCCCTGAAGGTATGAAAGTGATTGAGAAAGTCGAAGGTCTGTCATTTGAAGAATTGCAGTCATTAACCGGTGCCAAACTGATTGATGCGACTCAGGGTTAAAAAATCCCTCCTAACCTCCCTGAGCGAGTTTTAAAGCACTGCTTTTAAAACTCAGCGCAAGAAAGGGAGGAAAATTCCCCTTTTTTAAAGGGGGATCTAGGGGGATTAAAAGGTTTTAAGGATTTAATAAATGAAAAATGCATATATTATCGATGCCATCCGTACCCCATTCGGCCGTTATGCCGGTGGTCTCGCTCCTGTCCGTGCAGATGACTTAGGTGCG